>CABUAQ010000040.1 GCA_902489575.1 uncultured bacterium | reverse complement strand
GCGGACCCGATGTTTAATCAGGCGCTTTTGGCTAATCCGTTTTTCAGAAGAAATATGAATACCGTTTTGAATCGTTCTGAATTTCGTGTAATGCAATGCGGCAATAAATTTGAATACAGTATTGTAGGTCATAAATCAGAAGTTCCATTTGGTTGTGCGGTTACAACGTCTGCTCAGGGTGGACCGTTAATTATGCCGGAACTTCGGATGGAAGAAGAAGGGTTTATTGTAAAAAATGAAAATGGGGAAGTTATAAGAGAATCTGCTTCTGTACTTCATAAAACATCAAGGACAATTATTGGATTAAAGGGCACTGATGAATGTCATATTTTGATCATTACTGATGAAAATCCTATGGATTTATACGAGGTTCAAAAACTTTGCAAAGATTTAAATCTTGATAGGGCAATGGCGTTTGACGGCGGCAGTTCAACTTCTATGAATTATAAAGATAGTATTGAAGTTATTTCTAATAAGGGAGATGGCGGCGGTAGAATGTTGAAATCATTTATGTTGGTTTATTAGTCTTTTTTGGGGATTAAGTTATAAACAATCAACATTGTTAAAATTGCGATAAGTCCTATTGTTTTAAGTTTATAGATAATTAGTGATACAACAATTGCAATAATTAATGCCAGGCCGGTTCTTATAAGTGTTTTTTTAACTGTTTGGTTAATGGCTTTTTCCACCCGGTATTGTTGAGCCATTTGTTTAATATTAGATTGTTCTTTTGCTTGTTCTTCGACAGTTTCATCAATAACTGCGGATGCTTTTAATTCATCTACAGCGTCGTTGTATGTTCTGTTGACAAAACGCTCAACTAAAGATAACACAACAGATTCAGGGGCTTCATTTTTCACACAGGCATACATAACTTCCCACATTGCGTACCAGATTTTTTGCATAACAACTTTCCAATATTTTGGCGGAATTCCTGAACGAAATAAATCAATTTCCTTATGAAATGACCACTCTGCAATAACTTGAATATAAAAACATTGATTATCAAAATCAAGATTTTTGAATTCTTCTACATCTTGAATAGACTCAGCCATAAGGGTTGCAGACTTACGAATATTTTTTATAAGGTAGTTTTTTTGCAGTTCGTTAACATCTTTTGGTAATAGAGGTGTAACCTGCTCAACCAGCTCTTCAATAAAATCCGCATATTTTTTGTCGATAACTGTTTCATCCATCCTATTATTATAAAAAATAAGTTATCATAATTTGTCATATATATAGACTAAATTTGTTATGCAGACTGTTTAATTTTTTCTTGTTCTCTGAATTGGGCGGTTCCAGGGAATTCGTTAGAGCCTGTTCTCCATTTTGTAATTTGATATTGCAGTTTTGGTATAATTGTTGATAGGAATAAGGCTGAAACTATAAATCCGGATCCCCAGTTGATTGCGTTCATTTTAAGGTTATTATTAGATGCTTTTCTAAGCATTTTGGCGGTAATTTCTTTAGCGTCTGTTTTCTTAGCGGTATCAACGATTGAATTTACATAATCAATTAATTCTTTTTTCAAATTGTCTAAGTCATTTTGGGCAACGTATGAATATTTATCCATAAATTTATCGCCAAATCTGTTTTTGAAGAATTCTTTTAAGAATTCAGGGTTATTAATATGGCCGCCATTTAAGATATCTTTAGCTTGACCTTCTGTTAATATAGATACTCCTTTTATTTGTGGTTGAAGTGTGGACATTTTGTCTGATATTTGTTCAAATACTTTTAGTTCAGATTGAGGGATAATAGATTTTAATTCTTCTTTAAATTTATCAAGCGGAATTATTTTAATTTTGTCACCTTCAAGTTTCGCTTTAATACTGTCAGGAAGTTCGTTGTTTTTACCTAAAAATTCTTTAGAGAATTCTTCAACACTGATTTTTGATGTACCTTTATCTTCAAGGTAATTGTCCATGTACTTTGTTACAAATTCTGCGGACACAGGATCTAATCTGGTTTTATTCCCTTTTTGTTCAATTTTGTTTAACCAGTTATTCATGTTTTGCATGTTAAACATATAAAAATAAATTGAACCTAAATCTCTAAACAAGATTTCAATTCTTTCATCATTATTTCTTGCAGAGTATGCTCTACCGGAGGCAGTTCCGGCATCTACGGCTAAAAGCTTGTAGTTTCTGTCACTTTCAAATTTGTTTGCTATAGATAAAAGATTCATTCCAAATGGAACATTCTTTGTGTCATCTTTTTTATTATCCCGGTCATTTGTAAATGTCTTCAATGTTGGTCTTGGAATAAAAGAATCAACTCTAATATTTGCAATATTGTTTGTTAATGGTTGTTCTGTAATTTTATCTTTATGGTAAGAACGTGTAATTGCTTGATTGATTTTTGGTAAAACAAATCCTATAAAGGCGTTTGCAATCAATACACTCGAGATAACTTTAATAAATTTAAATTTTGCCATGGTTTTCTCAAGTATTTCAGCACCGTTTTTAGTTTTTTCAAATTTCAAGTAATTTTCAAGAGGTTTACGTACTGAATCGTTTGCAATGTCAACAGATTTGTTTGGTAATTTTAGTATTTTTTGTCCGAGTTTTTCAAACATCCAATTTAGGGCTGTAACGCCGCCAAGCCAAAATACAGCACCTGAGAATTCTTCAGTAATTCTTTCTCTGGCTTCGTCAAATCCACCTCTTTGGTAAGCCTGATAGGTTCTTCCTCCTTCAACAAATGCTTCAAGCGCAATAACAGGTAAAAAACCGTCACTTGCCATTTGTTTTACAAGGTTTCTTGACATTACTTTATTAGTATTTGCTATGGGTATTTTTAAAGACATAATTTTATCTTTCAAATTGGATACTTTTCTAAGACATCTCAAGATATTTTTTTGCCCGATGGTTTTTCCTTTTTAATAATTTGTTACATAATTAAAAACTTAATAACACTTATCATGTTAATATGTTACAAATGATTAAAGTGCTATAATATTATGGCAATAAAATTTATGTTTGGTTTTTGTTATGTTGTAATCAAAAGGAAAATATAAAATGATTAACAAACTCAATACAAACAGTATGTACGGTTACAATAGTTATAATCAAGATTTTACAGGGCACAGTCATTCTTCCAATAATAATATGAATAAAAAACAAAAAGCTGTTGTTTTAGCTTCTGCAGCTGCCGGTATGACACCTGTATTAGCCGTACTTGCTCACAGAAAAGGGTTTTCGCTAAATCCAGCAAAAATTGTTAAAACTCCTGTTAAAGATTGGGCAATATTTAAATATGCTCCTGTTGATAAATCTATTGAGTTTGAAGCCCCGCAAATTTTAGCTGTAGCATCAGGCTCCGTTGCCGGCGGGTTTGTTGGCGGGGCTTTGGTTGATGATAAATCAAATATACGAGCAAAAAAACGTGAAGTTTTGAGTCAGCTTTTTGGAAATGTTTCGGTTCCTGTTGCTTGTGTTTGGGCGGGTTCCAAAATTTATAACAAATTTGCCGATAAAATTGAAGGTGCAATGCCACAAATTAAAGGTAGTAAAAAATCAACCAAAATCTTAAATAAATGTCTTACAAAACTGCCAAATGCGGCAACAACAGTTGGTTTACTTGGTATTGGAATTTATTTAGGTAACAAGGTATCAAACTTAATTAACGAAAAGCTTTATAAGCAAAAAGTTGAGAGAAATATTAAAGCAAGTGATTTTGCTCCTCACGTTGATGATTTATGCATGGCAACATCAATGATGAATAAGGAATCAACATTTGGTTCTAAACTTGGCAGAATAATTCCGTTAGCGCTTTTAGTTCCGGGTTACCAGACTGGTATTGCGCAGGATCGTATGAGTTAATTTTCTATTATTCTGGTGGGGACCATTGTTTTGAAAATAATTACTAGATGGTGTCATCCTGAGGGATTTTCCCGAAGGATCTTATTGTAAAACAAATTTATGAGATTCTTCGCTAGTGCTCAGAATGACTGTATTTACTGTCTAAGTCGAAGGTGTTACTGTTGGTAGTAACATTTACCCCCTAGATTTCACCAAGACTGTCGATTTTGAAGGTGCATCCGACTTCTTCTTCTGCCAGAACCGTGATATTGTTTAAATAAAGCGATAACAGCGTGAAAAATATTTGTCTGTAATCCATCGGAACAATAAGCTTTGGTTCATAGATATTTAATTTTTTTGCTTTTCGGGTAATTTTTGCTGCAAGTTTTTCAGCTAAAGTTCCATCAATTTTGATTAGGCAATCTTCACTTTCGTCACAACTTAAAACAATATCAGAGTAGGTCTTTGAAGAAAGTTCAAATGCACTTATGCTTTCACCGTCATCATTTACATAATTTCGGCAAATTTGTCTTGATAATGATAGTCGGATTTTGTTTAAGATATCTGCTTTGCTGCCTTCATCCGCAAAATCGTTAATTTTTTCAAATATGTATGTAATATTTTTAATAGAAACTTTTTCTTTGATCAGACTTGTTAAAATATATTTAACGTCAGAATATGTCAATAAATCAGGGATGATATTTTCAATTAAGAAGTCATTTTCTTTTTCAACAACTTCTAAATATTTATCTATATCATCATAATCCAGCAAATCATCAACATATTTAACTGCTACGTATTCCAAGGCTTTAGCTATATATTCAGATGGAGTTATTCCTTTTTGCCAGAAGTCTTTTGTTTTGTCTTTTTCTACCCAAACAACTTTTCTGTTCGTAATTTCGTCAATTGCATTAACAGAATTTTTAATTTTATGGTCTGTATGAAGTTCATCTGCATAAAACATTAGATAATTTGGGTATACACCAGCTCTGAATACTTCCATTCCGCGAATTCTTATACTAAATTCACACGGATTTAAATTTTCGTCATCCTTAAATACAACTTTTGGGATTACATAACCTGAATTTTCAGTAAGATGAAGACGCGATTTTACAGTTTCTGCGATAAGTTCTTCCCCTGAGTTATCTCTATCAGAGTCTACAAAGCCCAAAAGCTCTTCACTTAAATATATTGTAAGTTTTTCTTCATGAAGTTTTGAATACATTAAATCAGGTGAAGTTGCTTTATTTAGTTGAGCTTTCAAATCCTCCAATTCTTTTAATCCGGCAGAAATTTTGTCATTGAGTTTTTTCCTCGGAACGGAAGCCGGTGCCTCTCCTTCAAGTTCAGCTTTAATTTTGTCAATTCTATCTTTTTGACATCTGATTTTTGATTGAATTTCTAAACATTGTTCGTATTCTGTTAATTTGGGAGATAGCATTTTTTCCATTTGACTTTTGAAATCAGAAATATTTATTATGTCAGAATCTGTGTTCCCTTCGGCTTTTGCTTCACGCATAAAAATACAGTTTAATTGAGAGCCTGTTTCTTCGTCTCCTACATCGTGCATACTATATAAATCCCACCCGTTCATAGACATTTCATTAAGCAAGTTTTGCAAATCTTGTGCATCTTCTGCTGAACAGGTTTTTATAACGTATTCCATTCTGTTTTTTCTGAACATAATTTATCCTTTTAAAATTTTTATAGCTTCAATTGCTGTTTTTATAGCTTTTTCTGTATCGTGAACAACAGGATTATCCAGACTCTGTTTTTCTCTTTCCTGATTTGCTACAGTTAAAAATACTGAACCAACCTTGACTTTCAAATAACTTGCTACAATAAACAGAGCTGCCGATTCCATTTCAGAAGCTAAACATCCTAAACGTTTCCAAGCTTCCCATTTATTTTGTAATTCATAACTCACAGGCATTTTATCAGGTTCGTGCTGACCGTAGAAGGAATCTTTACATTGAACAACACCTGTATGTGAAGTATATCCAAGGTTTTTAGATGCATTCACAAGTGCATTTGTAACATCTAAATTAGCAACAGCAGGAAACTCTATGGGAGCGTATTCCTTACTTGTCCCTTCCATTCGTATTGCCCCTGTTGCTATTACAATATCACCGCCTTTTACATCTAACTGCATACCGCCGCAAGTTCCTACTCTGATAAAAACTTCAGCTCCGACTTTGACAAGTTCTTCCATTGCAATAGATGCAGAGGCACCGCCTATACCGGTTGAGGTTACACTAACTTTTTCACCATCTATGTAACCGGTATAGGTTACATATTCGCGGTTGTCTGCTACAAGTTCTGCGTTATCAAAATATTCAGCAATTTTTTTACATCTTTTGGGATCTCCGGGAAGAATTACATATTTTCCTACATCACCTTTTTTTAAACCGATATGATATTGTCTTTCATCTTCTGAATATTTCATAACCGCCTCTTTTTTACTATTATTTGCCTGATTTAAGTTGTTGAATAATTAAATCAGTAACATCAACTCCGCCTACAAAGATTACCTGATCAGCAACAATAGCATCTAACTTTTGAGCTACCATAACAGCTTTTGCTGCTGTTTGAACCTGATTAAGAATTTGTGACTCCTTTTGGCTTCTTAATTTGTATAAGGCTTCTTGTTTTGCGTTAAATTCTGTAGCGGTTTGTGTTTCAAAATTTTGTTTTTTTAATGGTGTATCTAAAGACTTGTATTGTTTTTCTTTATCAACCATGTATTGTTGCAATTCTAAACTCTTTGCATCAATTTCTTTTACTGCTTGTTGTGCAGCAGGATAATTGTCAAGAACTTTTTGATAATTAAGATAACCGACTTCCGCATTAGCTTTTGTACCTGTTGCGAATACAACGCCTGCAGCCAACATTAAAGCCATTAATTTTAGTTTTTTCATAAATCCTCCTATATGTTATTCTTGCTGTTTATTAGTATAATAAATCACCTACACCAAAAGTAAAGTACCCGTTTTTAGAACCGTTATCACCCGGATTTGTAAGTGGAATACCGTAATCGATTGACAATGGTCCCATACCAGGGATAAATACTTTCAAGCCGACACCGGCAGATACTGCATACATAGGTCTGTCGTAAATAGTATTTGAAACAGTTCCGTCAAACACTTTACCTGCATCAGCCCAGATTGTGAATCTGATGTTATTTAAGAATGCAATTCTTGTTCTGTCAAGGAATGGAATTGGAGTTGCGAATTCGGCAGAACCCATGATAAACGCGTTACCTGTACCAACACCGCTCATTTTGAAACCTCTTACTGTGTAAGGTCCGCCTAGACGGTATGCCATAACTTCAGGAATATCTCCATGGATAGCTCCGCCCCCTTTAGCTGTGAAGGACAAGGATGACTTTTTACCAACAGGTATATATTGTTTAATCATACCGGTAAGTTTCCCGTTTGTTTTGTCAAACCCGTCTAATCCGATATTTTCGTCAAACCTTAAGCTAGCCATTGTACCGTGTCTTGTTACAGTTGCAGAATCTCTTGTATCATATATTAAAGCAGGGCTTAATGACATAAATAATCCGCCTTCCAGCTGCTTCGCACGTTCTGAAATCGGAATATTATATTTCTGATACATAGCAGAAATACCATTAAAATCACCTTCTCTAACGTCAATATTTTCAACACCAACGCCAAAAGTTGCAGTTGCGTGTCTATTTTTCTTCAATCTGTGAGCTACAGTAACTTCGCCCCCAAATCTTCTTTCAATTGCAAGAGGAATTTGGTATGAACCAAAATCTCTAAAGAATAATCTGTTATTTAAAGATGTATCGGCATTAAAAAAGTACGGTTTAAAATAACTTAATTCTGCCTGAATATTCATATGGTCTTTAACAGAAGAATCATTAAGTATTACTCCGGTACCAACCAAGCCTGTTAAAGATAACCTTTCAGCCCTGCCCCGGAAATTGTTTTCAGAAATTCCCATTGAACCGAACAGACCCGTTACTGTATCCAAACCGCCGCCTACTGAAATACTTGCGGTTCTTTGTTCCTGAATTTTAATTGTAATGTCATAAGCATCAGGGACATCTTCACTTGGTTCGATTTCTCTAGTTACATCCTTAAATGCTTGGGTAGCATAGAGTCTTACCAAATCTTCCTTAATAAGATTTTCGTTGTAAATCATTCCTGGTTCTGTAAGAATATTACGGGCAACGATATAGTCTTTTGTTTTTTCGTTACCCTCAATCATGATTTTATCAATGATACCTTCTTTAATTTCAATGTTAATTGTACCATCAGGGTCATCAACAACAGAAGATACTCTTGCCAGAATATAACCTTTTGAGTTGTAAAGTTCTTGAATTTGTGAGATTGCAATATTTAATTGAGTGATATTTTGCGGTTTGCCTTTCATATCATTAAGGGTTGCTAAAATATCTTCAATAGGAATAACTGTGTTACCCTCAACCGTAAAATCTTTAACCGGAATATTTTCTTCTACGACAATTTTAACAGTCACAGTACCATCATCATTTTTAGAAGGAATAGCTTTCATTCTTTCCGTAAAATATCCTGTTTGGTAGATAGTTTTTAGGTCTGTTTGGAGTGCTTCTCTTGAATATATTCCGCCTTCTTTCATTTGCATTTTTTCGGTTAATTCCTGCGGAGTTATTGAATTTAGCCCGTAAAATTCAATCTGTTTAATTATGCGCTGTTCTTTATCAGCGTTGTTTTTGGATGTTTTTGGAGTTGTAAGATTTGTCGGGTATTCCCCTTTTGAATAGTCAGGAGCTTCAGGGTTTTGGGTGTTTGTATATTTATCAAAAACGGTATTTGCGTAGTTGTTGTATTGTACGGCCTCATCGGATAATCCCATTCCACCCCATACATCATCAACAGCTAAGCTGCTTGTTTGAGCCATCATAACCAAGATTACTGCTAACGCTAAATGTTTAGTAACTTTGTTGAATTTCAAGAATATTTCCCTTACAAACTCTCACTATTCTCCAACAAAATTGTAGCATAAATTATAAAAAAAGTACAAAAATTTTACAACTATTTACCAATTGCAATTTTATATACTTTATTTTTGTTATATCCGTACAATCCTGACAGAATTACAGAGATATCTTTTGCTTTAAAACCTTTATCTTGTAATAGTTTTATTTTATCTTGCAGGTCTGAATCTTCTTCTGAATTTTCGTCTTTAAAAAGTATGACTGCAAATTCTCCTTTTGCAGTATTATTTGTCAGGTGTTCAATAATTTTATCAATATTATCAACCAATACTTCTTCAAAAATTTTTGTGAGTTCTCTGCCAATTGCAATTTTAGCATTAGGGCGTATATTTTTAATTATTTCAAGAGTTTGAATAATTCTGTTTGGCGATTCGTAAAATACCAAATCTTTTAATTTATTTGCCTGAGTAATTTCTTCAATTTTAGTTTGCCCCTTTGGTAAAAAACCAATGAAAGTAAATTCTTCGCTTTCTCGAGAAACTTGTGAAAGTAAAGTTATAATAGCATTTGCTCCTGGTAATGCTGTTATTGAATAGCCGTTTTTACGAAGTTCTTTAACAATAACTGACCCCGGATCACATATAAGCGGTGTTCCGGCATCTGATACAAGTGCCATTTTTTGACCGTTTTCAAGTATTTCAAGAATTTGATGGATACGTTCTTTTTCGTTGTACTTATGATAAGAAACACATTTGGTTCTTATATCAAAGTGATTTAAAAGCTTTTGGGTAACACGGCTGTCTTCACAAGCAATTAAATCAACAGATTTCAATACCTCGATTGCTCTTAGTGTTAAATCACCAAGGTTGCCTATTGGTGTTGGAACTATATAAAAATCAAATTCTTTCATACGAAAATCTTATCATAAAAATTATTATTCATAGTTTTTATGAATAATTTCGATCATATCTTTCATAACTAAATTGTATGGGGTCGGGATTTTGTGTTTTTTGCCAAATTCAATCATTGTACCTGCAAACATCTCAACTTCAGTTTTCCGGTTTGCTTCAACATCTTGCAGCATTGAAGTTTTACCTTCAGGTATCATTTGCTTAAGTGTTTTTAGGGCTTCATCAATCATGATTTCTGTGTTTTGTACCCCTTCTGCTTTTGCTATGGTCTGAACTTCTTTCATTATTTTTTTCAAAAATTTCATAAATTCGGGATTTGACTGCATATCGCCAAAAGTCATTTTTAAAATCGCAGAAGGCTGATTTGAACTTACATTGAGCATATATTTGAGCCAGTAGGCATGGAGCATATCATCAGGAGTTCTGTAATTAATTCCTGTTTTATCAAACAAATTTGTTACAAGTTTTATATCTTGCATGTTTGTTATTGCCGGATTTTTTACTCCAAAAACAATCTGCCCCACTCCATCGTGGGTAATTTCATTGCCGCTGCGCATTGCACTGTGTCCTATAAAATAGGAAAGCATTAAGTGTTTCCAACCATATTTCCGTGCGATAATTTCCTCACTCGTCACACCGTTCAGCAGGGATATAATAATTGTGTCTTTGTTCACAAAATTTTTAATATTGTCGATTGCTTCATTAAGCCCGTCAAATTTTGTTGCGATAATTATAAGGTCGGCTTTGAAATTTGTTTCCTCAGGTAAAATGTAATTGAAGTTCAAGGGTTTACCATTGAAAATTTTTGGGTTTTTTAAATAATTATCAAGTCTTTTTTTGTCAACAAGAACTCTTAAGTTTATATTGGCATATTGATTTAATTTATTAGCGTATATAGAACCTATTGCACCTATTCCGCATATTAGTACATTTCTTATTTCTTTCATAGCAATTTTAATTTTACCACCATTTTTCATATATTAAATTATTTTTACATTTTTTTAATTTTTGGCAATTTTGTATAAAAAAATTTGTTTATATTAAATAGGTAGTAGTGTAGAAATTTAATAGTGTGGTTCGATAGTGGGAATGGAAATTTTTAGTGTCAGTAAGTTTGCTGTCGGCTTAAAGCCTCATATACAATTGAATAATGCTTCAAAAAGGGTAAGTTTTGGACAGGGACTTACGAAAGATACTTTTGAAAGTACTTCAGTGCTTAAGCTTTTCGACGAAGCTGCTATTCGAAAAATGATTTCACAAAATCCTGAAATTAGTAAAATTTTGACTGCTAACAAAATCCCTGTTCAATTAAATATGTCAGAGCTGCAAGAACTTGCACAAAATCATTGCAAGGATACTCAAAATGTCGCCGCAGGTATTGCTAATAATCTTCCGCAAGCTTTGAAGCAACAGGTCAATATGAGAGATTTGAAAGATGGTGCACTTCTCCATGATTTTGGAAAAGTTCTTATTCCGCCTGAAATTCTTAATAAAAACGGCTCATTGACACTTGCTGAACATAAAATTATGGATCTTCACAGTATTCTTGGATATGAGCTTTTGAAAAACTCAGGTGTGAATGAAAAAGTTTTAAACTTAGTTAAAAATCATCATAATAATGTTAATTCAGACTTTATTCCTGACATAAATTTGCAGATTTTAAATCTTGCTGATAAGTACTCTGCACTTACTGAAAATCGTGTATATAAACAGGCTTATACACCTCAAAAAGCGTTGACAACTATCTATAGTGATGTGAAACATGGCAAGGTTCATCCATTTTTGTTTAACGCACTGGTAAAAAGCGTAAATTCTGCACCTGTTCCGGTCAAAGAAGGTATTGTGTAATTTGTCTTTTGGAAGATATTAAGAAATATTAAATAATATATAATAACTATAGCAATTTTTTATAACAGAAATTGTTTATATAAATGTAAGGGATATTAAAGAAAAAGCAAATGGGAAATAAGTCATAAGAAAGACTTAAGTACATCTAAAAATTGGGGAAAATAAAATTTAGGGGAAAATAAAAATCGAATCATTCATCATAATCAATCATTATGGGTGCTGAATATGTTTCAGCGCCTTTTTATTTTTTAAGAGGATGAGTTTATTGCTCTTAGTTGGCTGAGTTTTGTGTTAATTTCATTCATAAGATTAATATTTTCAGTTTGGCGGGCATATTTTTGGGCTTTAGAAAGCAGGCTGTAAGCTTTGTTTAAATTGTTGAATTCAACCATGATATCTGCTGCTGCAAGGTAGTTTTGAGCTGTTTTTACTGGTGTTTCTGCCTCGGTATAGTTTCTAACGGCATTTGAATATGATTTAAGTGCTTTTTCCGGTTCATCAAATTTTTTATATGCATTTGCGGTATTTGAAGCTACAAAACCGCGCAGGTTGTAGTTTTGGGTTTCATTAGCAAGGTCAGAGGCTGTATTATAATAGTTGAAAGCTTCTTTGTCATACATATCTGTATATATATTACCTAGTTTTGTTAATGATGCTGATTGAGCAGGAATATTGTCGGCTTCTCCGGCATGAGAAACTGTGCTGAAATAGTGTTCAATTGCAGGTGTAATTTGGTTTACTTCATCATAAATTTGTGCCATTGAATAATGTGCTTTAGTTTTTACATTCTCATCTGTAGACAGTTTTATTGACTGGTTATAACTCTTTAGGGCTTGGGCTATATAGTCATGATCATCATAAATTTTCCCGACTTCGTAGTATATTTTGCCGGAAGTTTCTGTATCATCAATTTCTAAAGCTCTGTTCAAAGCTTGTTCAAAGGATTTTATCGCCTGTTCAGGGTCATGTGCATAAGCATATTTTTTTGCTTGTATAAACAGTGATTTTAATAGTTTATCTTGAGGAATTTTTGTTGATTTTGTTTGACCTGCAACAGAAATCGGAATAACATTTTCTGCGGTTTGCTTTGGAAGTTCTGTTTCTAAGGCTGCAGTCTGAGATTCTTCCTGACGTTTTGTTTGGCTTGTTGAGCCATCCGGAAATTTTACCAGAAATCTTTCATTAATATTATCTTCATTGTATTTGAAATCAATTTCTTGTAAAAATAGTGCATCCACCCAATTTTCTACAACTTTTGAGTCTTTATTAAGAGTTTCTGAAATATAACCGTCAAGAACAGATGCGGCACTATGCAAAGTTGTTTTAACAAGTTTTGGATTTGCTTTACCTGAAGAAACCTGTTTTTGAACAGCAGCAAGATAATCATCAACGATTGCATCTAAATCATCAGGTGTTCCAATAGCAAGAGCTGTATTTTTAAAATCTTTTAAAATTTGTGCAATATTGATTTTGTTATCAATTTTATTTTGAGTATTATTGGATATTATCTGTGCTGTATTTGATGTTTGGGTTTGAGTTTGCTGTTGAGGAGTTCTGTTTGCATTTATGCTAACGCCGGCATATGCATTCGCAGCAGGCATTGAAAATTTTTGTTCATAAGCAGGTGTATATGCTGGTTTTTTTTGTTCAACATAATTAAGCCCTTTGCTTTTTGAATGTTGACCTGATTCCTGTTCTTTTTGGGCATTAGCTGCTGAAGATTTTTCTTCGTCTTCACGCTTTTGGACAAGACTTTTTGTGTCTTGTTTCACATAAGGTCGTTGATATATATTGTTAAGACTAAGTCCCATTTTTATACTACCTGCCCTGCGTCTGTTCTTACTATTATATTTCTAGCATAATTTCAGTTCTGTTGGGTCATACTTCTGTATGATTTATGCCATGATAAATTTAAGTTTTTTTTTACAGAAGTCAAGCAGAATTGCGAGTGTAAATTTGGTTGAATTTTATTAAATCTCATTTTTGTTCGAAAGAGGGTGAAAGGGGAATTTTTCCAAGAAAATTTAAAAAATGTAAATAATTTGACAAAATATCATGACAAATATTTTTTGTTGGTTTATTATCTGGTTAATCGGAGGAAGAATGTTGAACGATATCGAAAATAAATCTGAATTTGACTTGACTTCAAAAAGTGCATTTTCCAGTGAAAATGATACATTTACTTCTCGTTCGTTTGCTGCTTTATTAGCTAAAAATAACGTACCTGGTTCTCATAAAAGAATTGCTGATAATTATCTGATTATTAAAAAGGTTTTTAAATTTCAGGCTTGTCTGAGCAGAATTTCTAATGTTGAAAAAGCATTATTGGAAAAATATGATTTTAATACATTGGAGTTTACAACAACCAAGCAAATGTATGAGGAATTAACTCTTCTACAAAAATGGTCAGCCTCTGAGGATGCTGTAGTTAGGGATAATGCTGATGAGATTTTACTTATCAGAGTAAAGGAATTGAAGTTTTTGGAAGCCAGCCGTTACGCTTCAATTTCTAATGAAATTTATAACGGCTACAAAGCATTGGAACAATATTTGAAAGAAATTAGCAAGTTCCAAACTGTTCAAAATCTTAAAACTTTGAACTTTTAAATAAAAACATACATACGATACAATTAAAAAAGAATAAATGATTTTCATTTATTCTTTTTTAATGTAATTTTATTTTTTCTTGATAAAATAATTGTATGAAGATTTTAGGTATTGATCCTGGGATGGCAATAGTTGGTTATAGTATCGTTGAGTTTGACGGTAAAAATCTTGAATTGCTTAATTCCGGATCTATTCAAACCCCTAAAGGAGAAAGAGAATCAGCAAGACTTTTAGAAATCTTTAATGATATGACCTCGATTGTTGATACTTATAAACCTGATGTATGTGCCATAGAAAAATTGTTCTTTTTCAGAAACCAAACAACTGTAATGCCTGTCGCTCATGCAAGAGGTGTAATTTTGACCGTGCTTGAACAGTATAAAATCCCGATTTATGAATACACACCGATGGAAGTTAAACAAATTTTAACAGGTTACGGGCGGGCTTCAAAAAAGGAAGTTGAGCAGATGGTGAAATTAAGTCTTAATTGCGATAATCTTCCAAAACTTGATGACACTGTTGATTCAATTGCGATTGCAATATCTTACACAAGAAGTCCTGATGTGTTTGAGGGTTTGAAAAAATTTGAGTTTTAGTTATATAAATGATAAGATAATTAAAGGTATGGATAATTTTTTGATAAAAAATATAATAGTTTTAAGTTTAATTCTGGGTGTAATTTTTGGTCTGCTTGCGCCTATTCCTTACGTAGGGATGGTGATGTTATTTGGGATTTTACTTTTATCTGCACCTTTAGTTATGCTTTATCTGATTATGGATAGCAAACTTGACTTAACTACCCCGAAAGATAGTATAATAACCGGAGCTTTAATCGGATTTTTTTCCAATTTATCATTTTCAGCAGTTTATGCCTTGATTATGGTTTTATTATCAAAAATTTTTCATATTACAACAAATTTTTTCTTAACTGCTATGATAATAAATTCACCGTTGTGGCTTCTGTTTGTATTTGTTATTTTTATTGGAGTTTTGTGTGCCGTAACAAATGCTTTTTCAGGGTTCGCTACGTTTTATGTGATAAATTTTATACGTGATATGTATGAAAAAAAGCACCCTCAAAAATTAGAAGATAAGGATTATACGAAATTATAAATAGAAAAGGACAAATAAAATGACTGAATTTAATTCAAAAATAAGAACAATTGAATGGATTGATACATATTCAAAAATGGTAGATCAAACAAAATTTCCTGAACATTTTGAATATATTAATATTAAAAACGGACAGGATATGTTTGATGCGATAAAAACAATGATAGTAAGAGGTGCTCCGGCTATTGGTATTGCCGGTGCTCATGGTGTTGTTTTGTATGCTCAGGAACTTGAAAAAATGAATTTATCAAAAGAGGAATTTGTTAAGCAACTTCTTGACAAAGCTGACTATATGGCAAGTGCAAGACCAACAGCGGTAAATCTTATGTGGGCAGTAGAAAAACAAAAAGAAATTATAAAAAATTCAACTTCTGATATAAAAACTCTTATTGAAGAATTAAAAATAAATGGTAAGAAATTAGAAAATGA
>CABUAQ010000039.1 GCA_902489575.1 uncultured bacterium | reverse complement strand
AATAATCATTCCGTCTGCACCTATCCCAAAATTTCTGTCACAAAGCTTCTTTGCTAATTCCGGCATTAAAAGTCCTGATTTTTCATATTCAGAGTAATCTAAAATTACAAAATCATTCCCGCAGCCCTGCATTTTTGTTATTTTAATTGTTGTCATAATCCACCTCTTTCATCAGTAAATTATAACATAAAATCCCTGCTTAAGCTTTGTAATTAACACCCTTTGGCAAATCGTTAAGCTGATCAGTCGCACGTTGTATTTCAGTTTTAACAAGCGGTTTATCCCAATATTTAGCTGCGACTTCACCTGCTTTATAACCCAAAGTAGATGACCCTATTGAGCCTGCAACAAAAGCAACCCCCTTAATTATCGGAAGCCATTTCTTACCAACCGGCAGTTTTACCAAAATCTTATCCATATGTTTTTTCATTAACCCTTCACCCAAAAACATAGCAGAAAGACAACCGGTCTCTTTTATTATCGTATCTTTACGTTCATCCTTATCCGCCAAAGCCACTTTTAAACCACTTGAAGCTACAATCAGAGGATTAACATGATCAGCTGCAAATTTAACAGTTTTGGACAAACCTCTATAAAATTTGTCAGATTTTGCAATTGTTTCACTGGTATCAAGAAAAGTTTTTATTCCTTTTGAAACAGGATTGTTATATTCAGCCCCGGCCTTAAGAACAGCAGCTCCCTGACCAACAGTAACAGGAAGGCGTCCAAAATCCCCAGATGCTGTTTTATCACCATTGCGAAGACAAAATAAACCTGTTGCTACCGGACTAAACATAAAAACGTTAACCTTTCACACTATAACCTACACTTATATAAAGTATTTTTTTACAGCAAAATTGCAAACAGTGTAAAAAAGTTTACATTTTTTAAAAATCTAATCACCGCAAACTACAGCCGCAATCTGAGAAGCCGTAATTTTAAGACAGCTCAATTTTTCACAAGTCGTTTGACGTCTTGCCCATAAACAGGGTTTTAATTCACATTTATCATTTGCTTTAATAGGAATAACCTTTTCTGACTGAGGAATCAAAGCCTTATCATCTGTAGGACCAAAAATAACATAAGTTTTAACCCCGAGTGCCACCGCAACATGCAAAGGGGCAGAATCCGAACATAAAAACTTGTCCGCAGATGATATTAAAACCGCTAATTCTTTTAAATTCTTTGTTGTACCATACAAATTATCAAAATTTTTAGTTCTTACATTTGCAAGAATAGTTTCAATACACTCCTTATCATCAGGGCCGCCGACAAGCATGACTTTTTTACCCTCTGCAACCAAAAGATCAATAACTTTTGCCCAGGTTTGAGCTGGAATTGTTTTTATACAACCTTTTTCCACACTTAATTTACTTACCCCCGGATGTATTAAAACGGAATTAGAAAACTTCTCTTTTTGCACAACATTGATTTTTGGAAGCTCTGTATTATGCCTTGTCAAATTACGAATCAGGTCATGATACATTTTACAGGCATACTGATTTTTATTAAGAACTGCTGCATATGTCAAAAGCATGCGACTTAGCCTGCCCGTATCATATCCGCAGCGAACCTTTATACCTGTTAAAAACAACAAAATACTTATTAACTTATTTCCTCCGGAAGAAATAACAATATCAAATTTACCGCATCTTGCACTCATCAATAGACGAAAAAGTTCAATATATTTCTTTCCCCCGCCGGATTTCACATCAACCGGTATCAACTCATCTATAACATCCGTTAAATCCTTTATCCCCTTGCTTCTTGGCTCAAGTGCAAGTGTAATCTCAGAGTTCTTAAATTCATGTTTTAAAGAAATAAGCGTTGGCAAAAAGAAGATTTCATCTCCAATTCCACCGAAATTTATTGCCAGTATTCGTGTTTTTTTTTCCATACCCGCATTATACTAAAAAAAACTTTCAATTACATGTACTAGAAAAACTTTAATAAATTTTTAGTGTTTTCATCTTTTTAAATGATGTTTAAAAATCCGTATATTATAGAATAGAGATGTAAGAAAAAGAGATTGGGTAGGTTAATGGAACAAGGTTTTGATTTTTCTTCTTATAACAGCATAAAACGAATGTCCGAAGAGGAATTAGCAAATCTTTGGGGCAAATATCTGGCTGATAAATCAGACAAAAATTCCAGAGATACATTGATTGTTCAATACATATACCTGGTAAGATATGTTGTCGGACGCGTCAAGGTGTCGCTTCCTGTAACAATTTCAATTGAAGATATAGCAGGTTACGGCGTAGAAGGTTTGATTAACGCAATCGAACGTTTCTGTCCACAGAAAAACACCCGATTTGAAACATATGCGCTTATTAGAATTCGAGGAGCAATTTTAGACAGAATTCGTTCTCAGGACTTTTTACCAAGAAGTGTCAGAAAGAAAATTAAAGACATAAAACAAGCAACAGAAATCCTAAAACAAGAACTCGGACGGGTACCTACCACAACTGAAATTGCAAATTATCTTGATATTGATCCGGAAAAAGTTAACCAGATTATCTCAGAAGATATTACAATAACCTCTATCTACGATAAACGGGGTTCGTCGGATGACAGCATGGAAATTATTGATACTATTGAAGATTCGACAAAATTAAATCCGCAAGAGCGTATGGAAGAAAAAAATGTTAAGACAGATCTTCAAAAAGCTCTCCAACGTTTACCGGAAAGAGAACGAGTTTTGATGGTTCTTTACTATCAGGAAAATATGACGATGAAAGAAATAGGGGAAACTCTTGGGATGTCAGAATCAAGAGTATGCCAATTGCATGCGCAGGCAATTATGAAGCTTAAAAATATATTTAACGAAAACAGAACATCCCGTCTTCAACAGGCTATTGTATAAAAATAAGTTCAATAATACAACCTGTTTTAAAATACTTTATATTGTAAAGCCTGAGCCAAATGCAAGGCTGAAATATTTTCGGCTCCCTCTAAATCTGCAATAGTTCTGGCAAGTTTCAAAACCCTGTCATACCGTCTGCCTGAAAGTTGGAATTTTACTATCGCAGATTTTAAGACCAGCTCCGATTGTTTATCAAGTTTACAGTATTTTTTTACAAGCTTTGAAGTTAATTCGGCGTTGGTCAAAATACTTTCATTTTTGTACCTTTGAGCCTGAATTTTTCTGGCCTTAAATACACGAGCCCTAATAGTTGCAGAGTCTTCATTTGCAGGTTCCATGTTTAATAACTCATCAGAAGTCAATCTTGGAACATTAATCTGAATATCAATCCTATCAAGAAGCGGACCTGAAAGTTTTGCAAGATATCTGCTTTTTTGAAAATCCGTACATGTACATGCTTTTTCCTTATCCCCGTCATAACCGCATGGACAAGGGTTCATAGCACCAAGAAGCATAAACTTTGCGGGATATTTTATCGAATGTTTAGCCCGTGATATTGAAATTTCACCATCTTCAAGCGGCTGCCGTAAAACTTCAAGAACATTACGCGGAAACTCAACCATCTCATCTAAAAACAGTACTCCTCTGTTTGCAAGAGTAATTTCTCCCGGCTTTGGATTTCCTCCGCCTCCTATAATGCCATTAGCAGATGCACTATGGTGAACAATCCTGAATGGACGTTGAAGCATAAGCGGTTCATCAGGGGACAAAAGACCGCATATGCTGTAAATCTTTGTTAGCTCAAGAGCTTCTGATAATTCAAGCGGCGGAAGTATTGACGGAAGGCATTTTGCCATAAGGGTTTTACCGGATCCCGGCGAACCTGTCATTAAGATATTATGAGCGCCCGCTGCAGCAATTTCCAGAGCTTTTTTAGCTTTTTGCTGACCTTTTACATCCTTAAAATCAAACATGTAGTCTTGGTTATTCTGTTCCTGCAAATATTTTTCAATATCTACGATCGTTTGCTGAATTTTTGTTTCTACAAAGTGATTAACAACTTCTGCCAAATGATTTGCACCAAAAACATTCACACTACCGTTTAATGCTGCTTCTTTAGCATTTATTGCGGGAACAATAACATTTTTAATTCCCGCCTCTTTTAACCCGAGAACCAACGGCAGAACACCATTCACCCCGCGAATTGAACCATCTAAAGATAATTCTCCAATAAAAGCATAATCTTTAGTACTTTCACTATTGAAAACTTCTTCTTCAGTTAAAATTCCAACAGCTATAGGTAAATCAAAACAAGTCCCAACTTTTTTTAAATCTGCAGGCGCAAGATTTATAACAACCTTTTTGGAAGGGAACGAATAACCCGAATTCTTTATGGCAGATTTTACCCTATCACGAGCCTCATTTACCGACGTATCAGGCAAACCTACAATAGAAATTCCGGGCAGAGCATTAACCACATCTGTTTCAACACTGACTTCATATGCATTAATTCCGATTACTGCTGCGGTTTTTACAATATTAACCATATGGCTAGTATAACATAATTTCCCCAATTTGTCTTTTATATTAAACCATGATAAAATTGTTTGCATGGAGAGCAACTATGATTAAAGATATTTCTAAACTAAATAATAATATTAACTATATATACAAACAAAATGCTGATACCCCAAGAATGGCTGTATGCTTAAATTTTTCTATTGATAAACCTGAGGTAAGGCCGGGTGTCTACTCACTTATGACAAGGCTTTTACTACAGGGTACGCAAAATTATAACTCGGAGGAACTTGCAAACGAATTCGAAAAATATGCTATTGATTTTTCCAGTGAATTGTTTCCAAACTATATACGTATGAGATTCGCCTGTCTTAACGAAGATTTTACAAAGGCAGTTGAATTAATGTACGACGTTATTAAAAATTCCACATTTGAAGAGTTCGAAAAAGAAAAAATTAAATTAACCGGTGAAATTACGGCTGAGCTTGATTCACCGCGTGCAAGTGCTATGGATGCATATTGCCGGACAATGTTTGCTGAGCATTACTATGGAAACTCTATGACTAAAATTCTTGAAAATATTGATTCAATAACTAAAGAAGATGTAATTGATGCTTATGATTATCTGGTTAATAACAGTAAAAAAAGCCTTGCTGTCATTGGAGCTCTCTCGAAAGAAGAAATCTTCACCCAAATTGAAACGACTTTCGGAAAACTTCCAAATTCCACAGATGATAATTTTATGATAGAAAAACCAGAACTTAATGAAGCAAAAGAAGTTACAACAAATCGACCTGACCTTAATCAGGCTCATATAATTAAAGGTTGGCTGGTACCAATCAGTACAGGAGATAAAGATTATCCGACGCTGCTATTATTAAACATTATCCTTGGAGCATGCGGACTATCTTCAAGATTATTTCTTGAACTCCGGGATAAAAAAGGACTTGCTTACGTTGTAAGAAGTTCTTACGAAACATTCAAACTTGTCGGGAACTTCATGATTTATATAGCAACAGAGCCTAATAATATTGAAATTTCACTAAAAGGGTTCAATGAAGAAATCGAAAAAATTAAAACAATACCAATTTCCGAAAAAGAACTTGATGATGCCAAAAATAACTTTATAGGTAAATGCGCATTTCTGGAAGAAACCAATCTGCAGCAAGCATGCTCATATGCCAAAGCTGATATACTCGGGCTCGGATTTGACTATACAGATGAATTAAAAGAAAAAATTAAAGCCGTAACCCCGGAACAATTAATTGAATGTGCCAAAAAGTGTTTTAATGATAAATACGTACTTTCAATAATAAAACCATAACTCATTAGCTAATAGTTTTTTCTCTCAATTTTTAAAACAATTTCAATTGAGAGAAATGCGGCATGAAAAAATACTACAAACAATTTTTACATTGTGCATATTTAATAATACTCATTGGATCATTTGCTTTTGAAATAAATCCAAGTGAAGCTAAAATTTCAGGTCAACTTGTCCAAAACACTGAACTAAGTATTGATGATATTGAAAAACTTTTAAAAAAAAACTTGGATATTGAACAATCCGTTATCTACCGTCATGCTCCGCGCGGACTCATAGTAAGTATTAACAGTTCAGTATTTTTTAAAGATGGAGACAATGAACTGAAAGAAAATTCTGAACAAATTCTTGATAAAATCGGGAAGTTATTAAAATCAATCGACAAACCCTGTTTGATTGAAGGACACGCAAAATACAACCTACGGGAAAACTATGGTTACACTTATAATTGGGAAATCGCCACAGTGCGCGCAGAAAAAATCGTAAATTACCTTATTAAAAAGACCCGAGTCGATCCTGAAAAAATAAGAGCAATAGGTTTTGGAGAAATAGTGCCCGACAAAAATTTCGATAAAGAAAAATCAAGAATTGATTTTGTCATCTTCAACTATCAACAATAAAAATCATGACTAAATAAGTATAAATAAAGAAAAAATTCTCAAAATTACCTGCCAAGAAGTTTGTTAAAAAATTCACGTAATAATTCTATTTTCTCAGTGCCAAAAGCGTTAAAACCAACTTCCCCATTTGTTAAACGCAGCCTAAATTTTGCATAATTATACACAACCATTTTATTGTTCATGAAAAATACAACTGCAGGCTGTGACTGTTTTACACGAAAATCAACTATCTCATCAAAATATATTCCATTACCGTTGATTAAAATACAATCATCAAGAATTTGTATTTCATCTTTATCCAAAAGCCGTCTTATTATTATAAAACGAGGCAAATATGCCAACGTAAAAACAACAAGCGCACCAACCGCCCACGAAAGATTTATCCTGTGCAAAAAAAACAAATATAGAATAAAACCGGCTATCAAAAAATAAAACATAAATATCCCTAAGATAATCATACCCGGGCGCTCATCTGTTTCAGGTTTAAAAAATTCTTTCATCATACACTCCAAACATATAATTTACAGCTACTTAACAGCTAAAACTGATTCTGAGAGATTTCTTTGACATCATATTTATCCATCAGACTATTTTTACGGTAGGAAGAATACGCAGCACCCAAACTAAGTCCTGCAAGAATACCTCCGGCAATACCTGCGAATGAACCAACTATTGACCGCTTCAGCATGCCTGCTGCAAACCCCAATACAGTCAACACACTCACTGTTATCAGCGTAAATTTATTCAAATTTTTTGACTGAGAATTGTACCTGTTTACAAATTCGTCAGCTTTTGTACTATCAATTTGATAACTTGGCGGATTATCAGGACGATCAGGACTCTTCCTGAAATCCAATCGAACTTTATTATTATCAATGCTCGGACCTATTTGTAATCTCATAGTTGTATATTAACTCTCATTATTTAAATTTAAAATTGTCTTATTTTCTTAAAAATTTTGCTGACAATCTATTAAACAACTCGTCTGCATATTCCATTTTAAATAATAAATTTAGCGGAATATATACACCCAGACAGATAATTGCTATTAAAGTTATTTTCACAATTTCAAACGAAACTTTTGGGAGGCTTATAATCATGTCAAACTTAAACGCAGCTAAATAACAAACCCCCAATGCAATGATACCTGAAAGAATCATTTTTAACAAGTTATTAAACAATGAACCGTAGTCCATTTTCATCTTCTTACTTATCAAAATCCCTAGCACAACAGCATTAAAAAGAGTTACAAGAGAAGTTGATAAAGTAATTCCGCCTATACCAAATTGCATTTTTGTGATTAAAATATAATTTAAAATAAGTTTTAACACGATTGATGAAAATGCAACCGCAAATGGTGTCGCTGAATCATTAAACGAATAATACACCCTTGTGATAGAATCCCTGAACACATACGGAATTATTGAAACAGATAAAAACCAAAGGGCTTCTGTCACCATAAATGTAGCATTGCTGTCAAAAACCCCGTGTTCAAAAACAAGTCTAACAGCATCCATACCTACAACCAAAATACCAATAATAATCGGAATTGCTCCAAAAAACAGCACCCCTACACCTTTATTAAAATACCTCCCAATTCCCTCAAAATCCCTATCAGCAACAAGCTTTGCAAAAATAGGGAACAATGGAACCAAAAACGCAGTCACAAGAATTCCGACAGGGAACTGGAAAACTCTATTAGCATACCCAATTGCTGTCCAAGCACCTTCTGATATTGACGATGTGAAAAACATATCTACGTATATATGAATTTGCCCGACAGTAGAACTCAACACCGCAGGAAACAACAACTCACAAATTTCTTTAAAATGCGAATTGTTGGTAAATTCAAAACTCGGACGCAATCTGTATCCCAGTTTTCGAATATTAGGATATTGAATAACAAGCTGCAAAACAGCCCCTACCGTAGTAGCCCAGGCAAGCGCATAACCTTTGCTATCATCAGGCACGGCCACAACCACGGCAATTATCGCTAAACTCAGAATAATAGGTGACAAATTCGGAAGCATAAACTGCCTGTATATAATCAAAATCCCGTAATAAATTCCTACAATCCCACCTACTACAAGAAGCGGTGTCATAATCTTTAAATGCGCAGCCGCAAGAGTAATCATTTCAGATGAACCGCCGGAAATAATCAACCCCATTATCTGTTTAGGGAACAGAAATATTACTGCGGATAATATAAGAAAAAATATTATAGTTGCATTCATAAAAGTTGAATACAAACGACTAACCTCTTCTGAAGGTTTATCCTTCAAATTAGGAATAAGTTTTGAAAATATTGCAACAGTTGCACTATGAAACGGACCGCCTACACCGCCAAGCAAAATTAACGACAATGACGGAATTTGGTATGCGTAATAATAAGCATCAGAAACTAAAGAAGCACCATAATAATTTGCAATAATAATATCCCGTACGAAACCAATAAGTTTACTTACAATTGTTACAACAGCAATCAACCATGCTGCTTTTAATACACTTGGCGTTTTATCATCATCTTTACTGTCCTGTGCCTGCGACAAATTTTGTAAGTTTTCATTTATTTCTGCCATCTTCGCCTGCCAATTCTATATACAATCTCATTCCTTTATTCATTCCCTGCCTTTGAGGGTAATGAAAAGTAACAGCATTCATTCCCTTAACCAAATATTTTGACAAATCAATCTGATTATACCTTTGTGCGGTATCAAGAGTAAATTTTTCGTCAACATTATTAATACTAACATCAATATAACTAACTTTATATTTATTATCAACTACAAGAATTCCTTTACCGTTTCCGGTATAAAAATTCTGCGTAATTGAATTTTGGCTGGCATCAGAAGATAAAATCACAGGTTCAGTTGCAAGGACAATTCCACTATAATAATGCTTTAAAATTTGTTCGAAAGTTTTACCAAGTTTTTTACACATATAGCCGGCACCGTACTGACTCATCCCAACCCCGTGCCCAAAACCGCCGCCGTAAGCTTTTAAATGAATCAGAGTACCATCTTGGTCATACTCATGTTCAAAAACCATGTTTGCACTCGGTAAAGCCCTGCCTTTATTAGTCAAAAGCCTTCTTATAATAAGTTCTTTCCGGACAAGATAATTTCCACCATCGGTCTGAACTTCAAGTTCCATAATTTTTCCTGATTTACCTCGCTTAGTAACATTTATCTTTTTCACCAACCCGATAATTTCATCTTTACGGACAGCAGGAGTTACAAACCCGCTTACACTCATGACCGCAATATTTGACTGTACGGCATCTTGAATTTCAGGTCCAATCCACTCACGCTCCCAACGAAAATATGTAGAATCCTCATCAAAAGATTTCGGCTTTGATTTATAAAATTTTGCAGCAGATTCTTCATTATCAAGCGGTTCTATATCATCATAATCCGGTTTCGCACTCAAATAAGGTTTCGGATCAGAGGGAAACTTCTTAGTAATAGGATCGGAAAAAGCATTTTCATAACTTTCCGTATATCCGCCGGCAGTTGATGAATACTGTGCTAAAATCAAGTCCCAGCCGTACAATGCAACAATTCCCGTTGTTTCATTAACTGCCCTGTTTGACAATTCCTTTTCGGTATTTGCACCAAAATAAACCTGACTCGCTACAGAATCCACAACATCATAATAAGGATTTAATTTTGACCTTGGAGAAAGTACATAATTTCTTGCAGCAACACTTTGTGCTTTTAAAGCTTCCAATCCAAAATGTACAGGCATTTCATTTGGAACAACTCCTTTTAAATAATCTTCTAACTCTAAGGAATTTATAATATAAAACTTCCCGTCATTGGGAGTCGCAGTCATCTCTAATTGACCGCGGTAAACAGCATCTATACCAGCTCGCTTTAAACCTTTCACCCCCAAAAATCCAAAATCTGTTTTAAAAATAATTGGCCCCGAAACTTTAGCAATAACATTGTCTTCAGCATCGGTTAATACAAAAATTTTGTCTGCAAGAGAAACATTCACAACATTTTCACTATCATAAGTATCTATATAGTTATTGTTATTGTAAACCTCAAATTCTCCGGTTCCATATATAGAAGCTTTATCCCACATATAAGTCGAGAAGTTATTAGAACCTATACCAACCCTGACAATTTTAGACGGAGGGGTTTGAAGATACGGATTAGAGCCGAATTCCCTTGCTATTTGTAATGTTGTCCGCGGGATGTCCCCAAAAATAGAGGCACAATTTCCAGCTAGCCCAAGCCACAAAATATTAACTAATAAAGCTATCCCCAACTTTTTTATCATAAATTAGAAACCAACACTTAACCTTTTATTTCCAAAATAGTACCGTCTTTTGTATCTTTTACGACAATACCGCACTCATCAAGAGCAATCCTGATTTTATCTGCGATATCCCAGTTTTTCTCTGCCCGAGCCTGTCTTCTAAGCTCAAGAACTTCATCCATGGAATTGAATTCTTTACCGAAAACCGCTGATACATGCTTGGCTGCACTTGACAAATCATCTTCGGACAAGGATGCTTTTTCAAACGTGAACCCTAAAACAATTCCAAGCTTGTACAAAAGTGTATATGCGTCTTTTTCATCCTTATTTGCTCTTGTTGCAAGGTCAAATAAAACTGCAAGCGCTTTTGAAGTGTTTAAATCCTCATCCATAGCCTCAACAAAAGCTTTATATTCATTAGTTGATGTAATATCAAGTTCTTCATTAATCACTGCCGGTTTTGCATTTGTTAAGCGTTTAGCACCGGCTTGAGCAGATAATAAAGCCTCGTCTGAAAACTCAACAGGCATTCTGTAATGATTTGTTAAAATAAACAATCTCAATGTATTCGCATCATAATTCTTCAACATATCATCAACTGTAAGAAAATTACCTAATGACTTTGACATTTTTTCTTTATTGATAGTTACAAATCCATTGTGCAGCCAATAATTGACAAACTTGCAGCCGTTGGCACATTCAGATTGGGCAATTTCATTTTCGTGATGAGGAAAAATTAAATCTGCACCGCCTGCGTGAATATCAATAGTTTTACCAAGATATTTACGACTCATAGCAGAACATTCAATGTGCCACCCCGGTCTACCAACTCCCCAAGGAGAATTATATCCGAATTTTTCATCACGTTTCCATAGTGCAAAATCAAGCGGATCTTCTTTCAACTCCCCAACCTCAATTCTTGCTCCGCTTTCTAATTGATCAATAGGCTGCTTTGACAGATAACCGTAATTTTTAAATTTTTTAACCCTGAAATATACATCTCCGCCAGCTTCGTAAGCATAACCGTTAGCTATCAAATCTTTAATAATAGAAATCATTTCCCCTAAAGTTTTTGTAGCAAAGGGTTCAATATCAGGTTTTAGCGTATTAAGCGACTTCATTGAATTTTCAAACTGCTTATACCAATACTGAGAAACCTCAGTCGGAGGTTTACCTTCATTTTCAGCTTTTTTAAGGATTTTATCATCGACATCAGTAACATTACGGCAGTACGTAACATCATAACCCTTAAATTTTAAATAACGATACAACACATCCCAGGTAATATAACACCTTGCATGACCTAAATGCGCATAATCATAGACAGTAGGTCCGCAAACATACATCTTCACTTTATTTTCTTCAATTGGTTGAAATTCTTCAATCGCATTTGTGTAAGAGTTAAATAGTCTCATATAAAAATCCTCATTTCATATCTTTAATTTTACAACAAACACAAATTTCATTAATAAATATTAACAATTCTAAAAATTAAGCAATTTTATATATAAAAAATACTTATAAAGTATATATATAATGTAATAGTGCAAATGAGGATTATGATCATGAATGGAAATGAATTGAATGTGAGTGCCAAAGGCGCAGTTGAAGTCGGTACTGTCGGAGCCGGTGCAGTTGGAGCAGGGGCTGGTGCAGCAGCAAAATCAGGAACAAAGGCAAAACCGGTGCCAGTTGGTCAATCAAAAAAACAACCTGAAAAAGCAAAATTACTGACTAAACCCACAAAACCACCTATTAGCGGGGAAAAAACAGTAACCGTACAAAGTGGTGAAACAACTTTCAGTATTGCAACAAAATATCATATATCTATGGAAGAATTACTAGCGGCTAATCCAGGAGTTGATAAAGATAAAATTTATGAAAATCAAAAGTTAAATGTTCCATATAGAACAGATAAAGCCTGGAATAAATACCAAAAGGACATTGAGGCTTATGAAAATCAACAGTACTTATTATCTGAACAAAAACTAGCTGCGGAAAGAAAGCGAAATTTAAATAAAAAAATTGATATAGCTAATACTTTAATTCAAAAAGCGAAAGAACTTGAACATGATAAATCATACACATTTAAAGTTGACAAAAAAACAGGTGACATTATTGTAACCTTAAAAAAAGATATGGAACTTGGCGATGTTAGAAGTGATTTTAGACTGCCCAAAGGTCATCTGCGTTCTATGAATCCAGAAATAACAAAAAAATATAAACCGAGTACAATGTTTAATCTTGATGAAGGAATAAGAGTTTCAGACTGGGATAATGCAGATGTTAAAAAAGGAGACAGCTTCAAAATAAGTCCTGATGTATTTAAACCATCAGGCGGTTTTTGGAAGGATTTATTTGACTAAACTGTACAGATAATCAAAGATTTTATAAATGGGCGGAATAAGTTCTTCAACAGGACATATTTCGTCCATTTCGAGTGTAATTGTCGGAATACCCCTTTCTGCTCCGCAAAAAGTACCGAAGCTTCCCGGAGTAGGGT
Organism: uncultured bacterium; assembly: GCA_902489575.1. GTDB lineage: Bacteria > Cyanobacteriota > Vampirovibrionia > Gastranaerophilales > Gastranaerophilaceae > Zag111. The sequence continues at coordinate 2,748 of CABUAQ010000039.1, read as the reverse complement.
ATCCTACACTTTTCTCAACCGGATATTTTATAATATCCGAAATTCTTTGCGCGATATCTTGTGCAGGTCCATCATAATTTACGATTTTATAAGGCGTATGCAAAGTAACAACAAGCTTTGGAGAATATTTTTCTACAGTATCAATAAGAAACTGTGTTTCGATTTCACTTGCTGCACACTCTCCGCCATAATAAGCTGTAGCATTATCATCACAAGTTGCATTATCCCCAAGATTTTTTCCCCAATTCGCTGTCGGGAAATTTCTGTTTAAATCAACTCCATTTGCATTAGTTCTTGTTTTACGAGCCATACCGTCCGGATTAAGGCAGGGAATGAATAACAAGTTATTTTTAGCACAAATCTTATTATCTGATAATCGTGAAAGATAAGAATCAATAAGAAATTTTCCCTGGGGTTCATCACCATGAACAACTCCGATAACCAAAATATTATTACTGCCTGGGCTGCCTATCAACTCAACAGTATTACCTAACTTTGTTTGAACACATTGAAGAATTTGCATATTACAAATTTCCCTCTACCCTTCAAAAAGTGCGTTAATAAAATCTTCACTATCAAAAGCTTTTAAGTCTTCCATCTTCTCGCCAACCCCAACAAGCTTCACAGGCAATTTCATTTCTTTTGCAATTGCAATAATTATTGCACCTTTGGCACTTCCATCAAGTTTTGTTAATGCAACAGATGTCAAATTCACAGATTCGGAAAAAATTTTTGCCTGCTGCAAACCGTTTTGACCGGTATTAGCATCTATTACAAGAATACTTTCTCTAAGTGCATCCGCAGCTTGCTTATCAATCACAGTTTTTATCTTCTTTAACTCTTCCATCAGATTAAACTTATTTTGTAATCTGCCTGCGGTATCTACTAAAATTACGTCATAATTTTCTAACTTAGCTTTTTGAATTGCCTCATAAACAACAGAAGCAGGGTCAGCTTTATCTCTACGAACAATATCAGCCCCGGCACGCTCAGACCATATATTCAATTGTTCCTCAGCAGCTGCACGAAAAGTATCACCTGCTGCAACAAGAACCTTTTTGCCTTCCTGTTTAAATCTATATGCCATTTTGGCAATAAGAGTTGTTTTACCGGCACCATTAACTCCGGCAATAAAATATATATTTAATTCATTATCTTTATAATTTAACTGAGTTGAACCTGCAGCCTGCAAAGTTGCTAAAAACTCATTTTTTAAGTAATTTTTTAGTTCAGAAGGTTTTGCATCTTTTTTACCCCGCAAGCAATCCACCAGTTCTGCCGTATAATTTACCCCCAAATCCGCACTAATTAAAGTATCTTCAATATCTTCAAGGGCAAACTCAGAATATACATCCTCCTCACTGTCTACAGAAGCTAGAGTTTTCCCCACCAGAGAATGTGCAGTATTTGACACTGCCTGCTTGAGATTTTCAAATTTGTCCTTAAAAAATCCGAACATAGAACCTCTTTTGAATAGGTAGTTACTACTAACCTTTAATACCGTTATCAACAATAACTTTTGCTAACACACCATTAATAAAGGCTGCACTATCATCAGTTGAATATTTTTTAGCAAGTTCTAAAGCTTCATCAACAATAACTTTCATCGGAGCTTCTTTTACAAATAAAAGTTCAGAAATTGCTATTCTCAAAATATCCTTATCCATTTTAACTAATCTATCAAAATCCCAACCGGTAGAATAATTCTTAATCATATTATCAATTTCATCGTGATTTTTTTGGAAAGCTTGAGCAATACTTATCGCATAATTTTTCACATCACCTTGGGATTCCAATGTGGTAAATTCAGCTATCTCCAGAGCAAGTAAAGCCTTTTCTGCGACATTAATCATCTCATCAATTCTTCCTGTCATATCAGATGTCATAGGCATTGGCACGGGAATATTTGCAGCCTCAATCGGTCTATTTAAATTTATTTCATGTTCAGCTTCATAATCATCAATTTTATTCTTCATATCAATCAATGCCCCCAATGAAATTTTTAAATCATCACCTGCACTGCTTGATAATATTCTTACTGATTTTAAAATAATATCATCCAAGTTCTCTTTTGAATAATTTGTAATTTTTTTATCAAATTGAGAAAACAAAATAAATGCTAATTCTCTTGCTGCTCTACGGGCTTGCATAACTTTACCTCACAAATTTTCCATATTTTACTTATGGGTTAATGCTATCATGAAAAAATTTTTGCGTAAAGAAAAATTATGATTCTACAGATTTATTCCCAAAGTCTTAAATACTTTTTTAAATAAATCTTTATAAAAATCAGCAAAAAGCTTCATATTGAATTTAAAAATATCTAATCTGGAAGATTTCTCAGGGCATAAATTTATTCTGCCTGGAGCAGAACCAAATTCTCTGCAAATTGGCGGACGATGTTGATATACACTACATTTTCCCAAATCTGTAATAAATGGGCAATAATTTTGGAATTTTTCATATTTATTCATCAATGCCAGAATTTGCTCCTGACTTTTGATATTTAATTCTTCCATAACTTTCTTTGGAATACCCATAAGTTTATTTCCAAATTCATCAAAACCGATTATCTGAATTGGATTTGGAGTCGTATTATAAATGATAGAATTAAAAGTATCCCTAGGGTCATTTTGCCCAATATTTATTCCACTATAAATCCTCCGCTGAATACGGCTTTCAAATTTCGGTAAAAAATCCTCCGGCAAAGGTGCATTAACACAACATTTTGCATTACATTTTGGAATA
>CABUAQ010000038.1 GCA_902489575.1 uncultured bacterium | reverse complement strand
ACTACGAAACTCTGGGTGTAAAAAGGGAAGCTACAGAAGCTGAAATTAAATCAGCTTACAGAAAACTTGCCCGCAAATATCACCCCGATGTAAATAAAACAAAAGAAGCAGAAGATAAATTCAAAGAAATAAATGAAGCCTATGAAGTTCTTGGCGACAAACAAAAACGTCAAAGATACGACAGTTTAGGCTCCGGTTGGCAAGGCGGAGCTGACTACACACCGCCGCCCGGATTTGAACACTTTAACTTTAGCGGAGGACAAGGCGGCGCATATCAGCAATTCAACTTTAACGGGCAAGATATGGGCGGCTTTTCCGACTTCTTTAGTTCACTGTTTGGCGATATGATGGGAGCCGGAACAACCGGCAGAGTACACAGCGGATTTTCAGGGTTTGATTTTAACGACCTTGGGTCAATGGGTGCTCAGCAAAGTTATACCAGACAATCCTCAAGAAAAAGAGCTCAAGCACAAAAACCTCAAGAACTGGATGTTACAAAAACTCTTAATGTAACAGCAAAGGATTTATTTTCAGACGAACCGATAACCGTTAAATTTAACGACATGAGAAAATGTACCCAATGTCCAGGCGGTGGTGGCTATTGCAGTGCCTGCGGCGGTACTGGAATTGTTAACGAAAACAAGTCAATAAAAGTTAAACTACCAAAAGAAATAAAAGAAGGACAAAAAATAAGACTTAAAGGTGAAGGAAGAACTGATGCCTACGGCCAAAACGGAGATTTATACCTTGTTATCACACCAAAAGACTCTGAATATGAAATCAATGGTTCTGATCTAACAAAAGAAATCGAAATCACTCCACCTGAAGCGGTTTTAGGATGTAAAAAAGAAATAAAAACCCTCCACGGAAATATAGGAATAAAAATCCCTGAAATGACTTCAAGCGGAAAAATCCTGCGATTAAAAAACCTTGGATTACCTAAAAAATCAGGAGGCTACGGAAATCTCAACGCTAAAATAAAAATCGTCCTTCCTGAAAAATTGTCTAAAAGAGAAATAGAATTATATAAACAAATGATATAACCACATAATTTCTCTACTTGTCATAATTAGTTAATTCTGACACCGTAGTATCGAGCACTTTTGCGATTTCTATCAAAGTATCAAGAGATGGTTTTGAAAAAGCCACCTCTATTTTGCCTACAAAATTTAATGACAAATCTAACCTATCAGCCAACTCTTGCTGGGTAAGCTTTAACTGATTCCGTCTTAGCTTTATATTTTTGCCGAGATTTTGATAAAAATCCTTATCCATATACGTACAGTGTATACGTAAACTTTTGTAAATTATACGTACTATCTGTACGTAATTTATTATACAATATTTATCATTAAGGAGGGGAAATGGGTAGATTTAGAGCATTTACATTGGCAGAAGTTTTAATAACACTTGGCATTATAGGAATTGTTGCAGCAATGACAATACCTAACATAATTAGTAAAAATTTTGAAAAACGGACAGTAACACAATTGAAAGCAACTCAATCCATTTTGGCCCAGGCAATAAGACTTAGCGAAGAAGAATACGGAGATGCCTCATCCTGGACACAAGAACGTTGGACTACAAAAGGGGCTATTGAAATTGCAGACAAATTGAAACCATCTCTCAAAATAGCTGTAGATTGCGGCACAAGTGACCCTAGCGGTAATTGTATAAAAAAAACATATTACAGGAAAAATGGACAAAAACATGATGTTAATTATGCAACAGACCGAAGATATTACAAAGTAGTACTATTAAACGGAACAGCTATATGGTGGAAAGCAACAGATGCGTCAGAACTAAGAGGAGGAGTATATATCGAAATATGGGTAGATACCAACGGGACAAATCTTCCAAATACCTGGGGTAAAGATTTATTTGTTTTTGCATACGAAAACGAAGGCTTAAGACCATTTGGCGCACCTAAATCCCATTATCCGTATAAAAACCATTGTATACCAAAAAATTCAACAGGATACGGCTGTACTTATTGGGTTGTAATGAATCAGAATATGAGTTATTTGTACTAGAAATTTTAACCTTTAAAAATCTAAATATATCATTGACAACCCCTGTAATAACGTGAAAAAATAGTAATAGTTTTGAGGGGGAACAATGGTTAAAGAAACTTATTTACACGACAAACACGTTGAACTTGGGGCTAAAATGGTTGATTTTGCAGGCTGGCACATGCCGGTACAGTATTCATCAATCATAGAAGAACACAAGACAGTAAGAGAAAAAGTCGGACTATTTGATGTGTCGCACATGGGAGAAGTATTCGTAACCGGAAAAGATGCAACTGCATTTTTAAACAAAATTGTTCCGCAAGATATTTCTAAACTGGATTACGAAAAAGCTGTATATTGTCAGCTTCCTAATAAGAACGGTGGTTTGATTGATGATTTAATTATTTATAAATTAGGCATTGAGCATTATTTAGTAATATGTAACGCCTCAAGAATAGATGAGGATTTAAACTGGATAGTAAGAAATAAACGTGGAATGGATGTAAAAATAGATAACCAATCACACAATTATTCTCTGTTAGCTGTCCAAGGTCCAAAAGCAATAGATCTGGTAAAAAAAATGGGCTACAATATTTTTAACCAAAAATCATTTACAATAAAACCGGCAGTAATTGAAGGAATAAAACTATTAATATCCCGTACAGGATACACTGGAGAAGACGGATTTGAAATATTAGTTGAAAACGAATATTCAAAATTCTTATGGGATAGAATACTTGTACAAGGACAGGAATTCGGAATAAAACCAATCGGATTAGGTGCAAGAGATACCCTAAGACTTGAAGCTGCACTTCATTTATACGGAAACGATTTGGATGAATATACAACCCCTGTTGAAGCAGGACTTTCATGGTCTATACCAAAAGATAAAGTTGAAGATTACAACGGAAAAGAAGTAATAATAAAACAATTATCAAACGGCGTATCAAAAAAGCTTGTCGGACTTATAATGCTTGACAGAAACATTGCCCGCCATGGATACGAAGTATACTTCAAGGGTGAAAAAATCGGTCTTATTACAAGCGGAGGAGTCTCTCCAACTACAGGAAAAAATATCGCACTAGCTTATGTAAAAAATGACAAAGAAATTTGCATAGGAACAACAATACAGGTTATGATAAGAGAAAAATTGCACGATGCTCAAATTGTCAAACGACCGTTTGTCGAAAAAAGAAATAAAGTATAAAGTTATAAATAATTAAAAGGAGAATATAAATGAGTTTTACAGAAAAGATATTGTGTTCAAAATCACACGAATATGTTCTAATTGAAAATCATCAATGTACAATAGGTTTAACTGATTATGCAATTGAACAACTGGGTGATATTGTATTTTTAGAACTACCTGAAGTTGGAGATGAATTTGCAAAAGGCGACACATTTGCAAACATTGAGTCAGTAAAAGCAGCCTCTGAAATTTATATGCCTCTGGGAGGGAAAGTTACAGAAATAAACAGTGCACTTACAGAAGCACCCGAAACATTAAATGACGACTGCTATGAAAACGGATGGCTGATAAAAATTGAACCCTCTAATGTTGATCAAGATGCCGCAGATTTGTTAACATACTCTGACTACAAAAAAGAATTGGAATAATATGAATAATTTTTTAGTACACAGCAAACAAATAACACAACAAATGTGTAATGAAATCGGAATTAGCAATATTGAAGATTTATTCGCTCAAATTCCTCTATCAGTAAGAATGCAAGACTTAAATCTGCCTGAAGGTTTAAGCGAGCTTGAAACTCAAAAAGCAATAAAAAAACTTGCAAAAGAGAATGCTACAGACTATATAAGCTTTGTAGGCGGTGGAATATACAATAAATTCATCCCAGCCTGTGTATCTCAAGTAGCATCAAGATTTGAATTTAACACAGCATACACTCCATACCAGCCTGAAATTTCACAGGGAACACTTCAGGTTATGTATGAGTTTCAAACAATGATTTGCTATCTAACAGGTATGGATATATCAAATGCCACAGTTTATGATGGCGGAACTGCCTGTGCTGAAGCAATATTAATGGGTTGTAGGATTTCTAAAAAATACAAAGTTTGTGTACTGAATTCTCTTAATCCGGAATACAAAAAAGTTATAACAACATACACAAATGCCCAATCTATTGAAGTTGACTGGGTAGATGAAATTCCAACAGATACAAAAGAATACGCTTGTGTTCTAATCCAAACTCCCGATTACTACGGAGAAATTATTCAGCCTCGAGAAGTTGAATGTTTATCTATAGTATGCTGTGACCCGTCATCTCTGGCTTTGCTAAAACCACCATCAGAATACGGTGCAGATATTGTTGTTGGAGATATACAAACCCTTGGTATCCCTATGAATTTTGGAGGACCAACCGCAGGATTTATCGCTTGCAAAGAAAAATTTATGCGACAACTTCCGGGAAGATTAGCCGGCAGAACGACAGATAAAGACGGGAAACAAGCATTCTGTCTTACAATACAGACTCGTGAACAACATATAAAACGCGAAAAAGCAACAAGTAATATCTGTTCAAATCAAGCACTAATAGGGCTTTGTGCAACACTGTACCTTTCTGTTCTCGGAGAAAAAGGTTTTAAACAAGCTTCAGCTCTCAGTGCAAAATATGCTCACGAATTATCTGAAAAACTTCTTCAAAAAGGCATAAAAACCCTCAATAAAAACTTCCTCAATGAATTTGTAATTGAGGTAACAGACGCTGACAAAATTTTGGCAAAACTCAAAAAACACAATATCATCGGCGGAATAAAACTGGATAAAAACAGAATTCTTGTTGCCGCAACCGAAATGAACTCAGATGATGAAATAGAAGAATATGCAACAATAATAGGAATATAATTATGAAAAATATTAAATTATTCACAATTTTAAGTTTGCTTGTGGCGACTCAAACATGTGCTTTTGCTGCAAAATATCGGTGTTCAAATTATACATATACACCAGGGCAAACTGCAAGCCAATACTGCTCAATTCATTCTGGAGTGAAGAATTTAGCTGGAGACGACATATATGATATTTGTATGAAACAATGGTACCCACAAGCAAAATCACTCTACAATCAGGGGAAATGTAAACTGTTAACAATTGAAAAATATACTGATGAATGCGGCAGCAAATGTACAAAAAAATACGTAAAAGGGGAGTCCGGCTATCATGAAACATCTTGTACAGGCGGAGACGCAGATTGCAGATACAAATTATACCAAAAGCGATCTGAACAAATGCGACATGATTTATATAAAAACTTACCTGATTGATTTGTCTGATTTTATCGAATTTAGAAATTTTTCAGCTTCACCATTATCTAAAACGTCATAAAATTGATTCCTTGAGTACTTTATAAAACATCCTTTCTGAGAAAACTCGAAATTTGCACGCATTTGAGCCAACATAGCATCATCTTCTATTGAAGTCTCAAGATACTTAGACATAGAAATCCCATAATCATCTTTATAGTAGGTCAGTTCGAAGAATTCATCAAGAAATTTAGATAATTTCGGGGTAAGCGCACTATCATTTTTTATTGGTACAAAATAAGACAACAAAGCTTCTCTCAAATTTGATACTTGTGCTTTCACTTGAGCAGAGGCAGTTTTTAAAAGATTTGCAAATCCTTCGTTATCACCTTTTTTCAAAAATTGAACAGCATCATAAGTCATTTTATCATTTAACGACAAAGCATACTGTTCAACTTCCTCTATAGAATGATTTTTCAGCAGTCCGTTAATACAAAATTCAAATTGTTTTGCAAATACATCACCAGCAGTATCAACAGCTTTTGGACCGAGTTGCTCATGCCGCAATATAGCATAATACTGAAGAGTATGCTGCAATTCATGCCTCAATAATCCAAAAATATTTTCCTTAGTCACTGAGAAGTTATTTAACTTATTTTGATCAATAACAATACTATTTGCCATTGGTTGATAACCTAAAATAGCTTCATTCTTTATCTCAGCATAATATATCGGAGGACAAAGCGGTTCTGGTAATCCTATCTTTTTTGTCAAAAACCGATATGTATTTTCAATAAAATCATTGCCCTCTAATTTAGATAAAGCAGCTACATCGTCAGCACTAACATGCATTTTAAAACGCATAGAAGACACATAGGCCTTAAAGTTCTCAAAATCTATTTTTGTCACATTTTTGAAAACACCATCACCGCCAACCAGTGAAAAAGCTTTTTCCGCAATATTACCCGTAAAATGCGGCGTACAGGAATTATTTACATTTTTATACCGAAAGGTAGAAATTTCCACTTTAAATTCTCCTAATATTTATATCTACCTAATAACAACAAAACAGCTAAAAATTTGTCACATTGTAAATTTATATTTACACTAAACACCTTTTATTTTTAGTTTTTTAAGTTATAATTTAGATACGAGAGTTTAATATATTTTTTGAAAGGTTATTTTTATGAATAAAAGTCAGTCTATGGGGATGTATGTAATATTATCTATCGTTGTTCTTGTATTCATTTCAACGATATCTATGACAGGGCCATCTACAAGTACATCCGAAATTTCATACACAAATTTCTTACAAAGACTTCAAAATAAAGAATTTTCAAAAATAGAAAAATATGATGATATGATTATTGCAATACCAGAAGAACAACCCGAGCAACAAAAATCCGGGGAAAAATCCGGGAAAAATACAGTGTCGCCGTTTTTGACACCGAATAATAAAAATATTCAGGCACCGCTTTATCAATATAAAGTCCAGATTGCAACAAACGATCCTGATCTGATGGATAAATTAAACAGCTCCGGTGCTGACGTTACGGTAAAGAAAACTCCTGAAACAAATCAGCTTGCTGGAAATATTGGAACTTTTATAATTATATTATTTGCAGTTATTTCTCTTGGACTATTAATAAAAGCAATACAAGCCGGCGGCTCTCAGGCTATGTCATTTGGAAAAAGCAAAGCGAAAATGCTTTTAGATTCAAAAGTTAAAACTACATTCAATGACGTTGCAGGAATTGATGAAGAGAAAAAAGAGCTTGAAGAAATCGTCGACTTCTTAAAAAACGGTGAAAAATATATGAAGTTGGGAGCCAAAATACCTAAAGGAGTTCTGCTTGTTGGTCCCCCAGGTACAGGGAAAACGCTGATGGCAAAAGCAGTTGCAGGAGAAGCAAGTGTACCGTTTTTCTCAATTTCGGGCTCTGATTTTGTTGAAATGTTTGTTGGTGTGGGCGCAAGTCGTGTAAGAGATCTATTTGAACAGGCTAAAAAACATCAGCCATGTATCATATTTATTGATGAAATTGATGCGGTAGGTCGTCAGCGTGGCGCAGGATTAGGCGGCGGTCACGACGAAAGAGAACAAACTCTTAACCAATTGCTTGTTGAAATGGATGGATTTGATGTTAATACAAATATTATTGTAATTGCTGCGACCAACAGACCTGATATTTTAGATAATGCGCTTTTGAGACCAGGCAGATTTGATAGACAAATATACATAAACGCACCTGATGTTAAAGGCAGAGAACAGATATTGGAAGTTCATGCAAAAAATAAAAAACTTGACAAAGATGTTGATTTAAAAATTCTTGCAAAAAGAACCCCGGGGTTTACCGGTGCTGATTTGCAAAATTTATTAAATGAATCCGCACTTTTAGCTGCCAGAAATGGCGAGAGCAAAATATCAATGAAAGATATAGATTGTTCAATTGATAGAGTTGTTGCAGGCGTTGAAAAACGGAGCAAAGTTCTAACTGATGCAGACAAAGAATTAACATCTTACCACGAGGTAGGTCATGCCCTAATTGACAAACTACTTCCGGATGCAAATGAATTGCATAAAGTCTCAATTATCCCGCGCGGAATGGCGCTTGGGGTTACATGGACAAGACCTAAAGATGAAAGCGTTCATGTAAGTAAAGCTAAACTGCTTGCAAAAATAGCAGTATCACTTGGAGGACGTGCAGCCGAAGAAATCGTTTACGGCAAAGATCACGTAAGCACAGGTGCTTCACAAGATCTCAAAAACGTAACTGACATTGCTCGTAAAATGGTTACGGCTTGGGGTATGTCCGATAAGCTGGGGAATATGGCTTACGGCAAAAATCAGGAAAATGTATTTATGGGCAGAGATTTTGGACATCAAAGAGATTATTCCGAACAAATTGCATATGAAATTGACCAAGAAATCAAAAGGATTGTCGATGAAAGATATGAACTGGCAATACGTTTATTGTCTGAAAATAGAGATATGCTTGAAAGAATCTCTAAAGAACTATTAGATAAGGAAACCATTGATGAAAAAGAGTTTGAACAATTAATGGAAACAGTAAAAAGTGAACGAACTTAATATAACAAAAAATTCAAGGCTTTTTGCACAATTATTCGATATTGACAATCCGAAGGAAGAACAACCTTCGGATTTGTTCGAAAAATTAGAATGCGATATTATCGCCATAAAATTTAATGTCACATCAAAAAAACAAATAAAAACAGCAGCCGATTGTCTGGAAAAACTTTTACCGGAAATAAAAAAACCACTAATGCTTTATGGAACATCCGATGATGAAATAGATCAGTTGCTGCTGCCTGAACTTACCCAAAAGTTGGACAGACAAAATTGTATAATTTCAAATGCAAACGAAAAAACCTATAAAACAATTATACCAACTGTTATTGATGGAAGGCACTACATTATTTTAAAAAGTCCTATTGATATAAATTTGGCAAAAGAATTAAATATTCTTGCAGTTGATATGGGAATTCCTCTGGATAAAATAATTATGAACACAGATATAGGCGGGCTTGGATATGGATATGAATATGGATTTAGCATAATGGAAAAGGTCATTATTGAAGGGAACAACGGAGATCCATACCTTAATCGACCTTTATTATCAGATGCTGCAATAGAGTCTCTTAAAACAAAAGAAGCTAAATCAAAAGATTTTTCGTCAAGTTGGGGTACACTTGAAAAAAGAACACAAATGATAGAACTTTCTGCTGCAGCAGGAATTTTTGCCGCAGGTGCAAATATTATTACTTTAACATATGCTGAAAATATTTCAATAATGAAAGGATTACTCAAATAATGGAAATTTCCGGACTTCAAATATTTAAACACCTTCCCGGTGCAAAGAAGGGGGAACAGGCAAACTGCAAAGAGTGCGGCTGTCCAACTTGTATGGCATTCGCACTTAAACTTGCAAAACAAAATATTGAAATAGAAAAATGTCCATATATAAGTGAAGAATTAAAAACAATTTATGCACACAGCATCAAACATCCGCAAAATACGATAACTATAGGTAACCTGAAAATAGGCGGTGAAAATGTTTTGTACAGACACGAAAAAACTTTTATTAACCCTACAATTTTAGCTGTTATTATCGATTGTTCCAAAACTGGTTTGCAGAATAAAATAAACAGAATAAACAAATTTGAAATAAAAGGAGTAAACAAAACATTAAAAGCAGACTTAATTATTCTTAAAAATGCAGAAAAAAAAATCATTAAATCACCATTAACCCCCACAATATCAATTGAAGCCCTTATGAATTTAAAAATTAAATCAATAGTTGATAATAATTTTAAAACAACTTCGGAAACTCTTATAACAACAAGAAAAAAAGCTATTATAGAAAAAGATGACAAATACTCAGATCCTGTATGTGTTTGGATGGAAGACGAGAATTTATATAGTACATGTGCAAAAGCAAGTTATTATATCTGCAAATATGCAAATATGATTGTATTTAAAGAATTTGACGAAGCAATGTTTTCAACTCTGATAAGACTTAGAGAAAATATATTTACAGATCCGCAAAAACCGCTGCAAGTAGAACCGGGATTATATGAATTTAAAAATCCGACAAAAAATTCAATAGTATTTTTAACAACCAATTTTGCACTAACATATTTTGCTGTAGCAAATGAATTGGAAAACCTTGATACCCCTTCCTACCTGATTGTAATACCTGCTGATGGAATGAGCGTTCTGACAGCATGGTCTGCCGAAAAATTTACAGCAAATATCGTTAAAAAAACATTAGACGAATTATCCATTCGAGAAAAATTAAATACCCGAAAAATAATCATCCCCGGGCTTTTAGCCGGTATGACAGAAGAGTTAAAAGAAGCATCACCTGATTTTGATTTTATTGTAGGAACACACGAAGCATCCGCAATAAGAGAGTTTGTAAAAGATTTACAATAATTCGTGGATAATCAACACTACAGTTTCACCGGGGTTAAGTGTTAATGACACTTTCCCTTTCTTCAAATCCGGCATTTCGGAAATTTTTATTGGCAAAACATTTTGTTTTTTAGGATTGAATTTCGGAACTTTTACTACAACTTTATTTGCATTCTTAAAATCCAAATTACCAATTGTTATAACTTTTTTAATGTTATTAGAAAATGAATAAGCAAAAACCCTTTGATCATTAGTTTTCAAAGGTGTAAATGCAGATTCGTTAACAACAGATAACACACTTTTTTTAACATCATTACCGAGCATAAAATCGTTTCTTATAGAATTATTATTACCTCCGGGCTTTCTTGAAAAATTGAATATATCAATCTTACCGCGATGAGTAAAATAAGTATCATCATCAGTATTAGACTTGCCCGCCAGTCTGTTACCTATCGGATAAAGATAATCATCACCCGTCTGGAAACCATCTACAAAATAAGAATTGACAGGTAACGTTGCGTTCAGCCATATAATCATATCGCTTAAGGCAGGACCCTTAAGTAAAATAGGACTAACTTCATCATGGGTTGTAAAACTGCCAATTACACTTTTCTTATCTTTAAATTTCTTTGTTTCCTCTAAGGTATAAGAAATTTGATTATACAATTCTTTTGCAGTTTTCCAATCTTTTATATTAAAAAACGATCCGTAATAGCCATCAAAACCTGCATCCAAAAGTTTGTTATAAGGAGTAAATACCCCATTTGGAGATACCGCATCATGCCAGGATTCCGAAGATTCCGCAATCCATAAGAATTCAGGATCTTTCAATCTTGAATACTTTATCAACTCTTTCCAAAAAGCAGCAGTTTTACAATGTGCAACATCAGCCCTTATACCATCCGCGCCCAGCTCCATTGCTAACTTCACAAAATCTTTATACAAACTATAAACATTTGCATCAATCTCGTCTTCAGTTCCGGTTGATAAAAGTCTTACATCTGTCCAATCTGCCGGAACAACAGGTTCACCGGTTGCAGAACTCACAAACAAATCGGGACGCTGTAAATATAAATCGTATGATGCACAAGCAGGAACGTCCAAAATCACACGAATATTCCTCTTATGAGCTTCTTCTATAAATTTTTTAGCCTGTTGTTCAAGTGTTAACTTTGAATTCTTATCATACATATCAATATTCAAAGAATCAAATCCGGCAGCAGAATATAGACTTCCTGCAGTTCCTAAAGCCTTAAGCTTCCCTGTAGGGGTAATTGGTAATACATGAACTGTATTAATGCCCAAATTTTTTATCTCATCAAGTCGGTCAACAGCATTTAAAAAAGTTCCTCTGACTTCCCCCATATCTTCCTGGATAAAACCATCTTCATTTACATCCTTTGAATTAAACGAGCGAATATTTATTTCCATAATCACTGTTTCATTATTCAAAAACTTTGTTCTCAAATCATTTTGCCAGGCCGACTCAATACCAAAAGCATTCAAACTTGAAAATCCCAGTAACAACCCTACAGAAAGTAATTTATAGAAATTTTTCATCTTCTCTCCCTCTAAAATCTATCCTGCTAATTAATTGGAATAAGCAATTCCTGATCAATATTTATCCTGTCGAGAGTCTTGAGGTTATTAACTTTCATAATAAGCTCTGCCTTTTCCGGAGAATAAGAACCATAATAGTGCTTTATAATACTTTCACCGGTATCACCATCTTTAACAATATATTTTTCCATTTTAGAAGTATTCACAGTAGATTTGACTTGTTCAGAATTCTGCACAGTAACATCTGATTGAGTATTTAGTTGAGCAACCTCAGAATCCGACGGAACAGAAACCTTATTATTACTGTCATCTTGCGCCAAAACTGCCTGCTGCTCAAGAGTTTGCTGTACCTGTACCTTTGGTGAGTCATCTACCGTATAATGGGCTTTTGAGAAATAGCGAAATCCTGCAAATGCAATAACAGAAGTTATAACCCCTATTACAAAGCCTAATAGTATATATGCAGTAGGAGAATTTGTATTGAATTGGGTAGATTTAAAATTCTGCCATAACAAATCAATTTCCTGAGCTTTACTACCTGATTCTTCTTCCTGCATTTGCAAGATTTCGTCAGGTCTTACATATTCACCTAATCCGCCTTCTTCTTGTTCTTTAGCCAAATTTTCTATAACTTCCATTGATTCTCTGGACAATGTTGATCTTCTTATAGTCGAACTTTTCATATCATACCTCTCTACCCTGCTATACTAAAAAATATTATCACGAAAACCTGCATTGTTCAAGAAAATGTAAAGATATAATAGGATATAAAAAACCGGATGAAACAAACAATTTCACCCGGTAAACTTATCTATAAGTAAGATAATTACTTAACAAGTTCTTTGAATTTTTTACCAGCAGAGAATGCAGGAACTGTTTTAGCAGCAATTTTCAAAGCTGCGCCAGTTTGAGGATTTCTGCCTGTTCTGGCAGCTCTCTTACGAGCTTCAAAAGTACCAAAACCAACTAAAGTAACTTTCTTACCTTTAGAAACTGTTTTTTGAATAGTTTCTAATGTAGCAGTTAAAATGTCAGCAGTAGCTTTTTGAGAAACTTTTGCCTTTTTAGATACTTCTTTTACCAATTCTTCTTTGTTCATTATGAACCTCCTTCTTCCTTACCTACGGAATTAACCATTATCCGCAGCCCTTTGTGTAACCGACAAATTTATTATAACATTTTTTTTAAGACTGTCAAGGGTTTTCAAGATTTATTTTCCATCAAATAAAGATATAGTGTATATCTTGGTATATCTACTTTGACAAACCCGCTTACCGTCTGGGATATACTAATTATTTAATTTTGCAAAAGTAATATTTTGATAAAAATACTGTAGTATTTGATACGCATTATAACCTTGTTTTGCTAAATTATTAGCACCATGTTGTGACATGCCGACTCCATGTCCGTTTTTTTTGACATTTTCATCAAACGACGGAACTGAACGAAGGTAAGGGGCACTCCCCCCCCAAATAGAAGTATTAGTCATGCCACCGGCTGAAGCAAAATAATACGCTGAGATAATTTTCATATCATAGGTTAAAACAAGACCGTTAGTTTCATCCACAGCTTTGTTGGTGATATTCGTTTCGGCAGAGGCTCCTCCATATGCTTGATCTTCAGTATTATCTTTCAAATCAAACCCTAATTTTGATTGTTTTCCAAGGTTAGCTAATGCAAAACTTCTTGCGGCAATAGCTTGAGCCTTCAAAGCTTCATACTCCCAACTTGCAGGCATTTCAGAAGGCACAACACCTTTTATATAACTTTCTAAATCAATATCATTTATAACAGTAAGCTTACCTCCAACATTTTTAACTATAAGCTTTCCACGATACCATTTACCTTTTGTACTAACATAGCCATCTGTATCCGGTCTTAGGACAAGCGCACCGGTACCCAGGGCATAATAATGTCCATTACTGTACACAGCAATTTCGTCTTTATACGGAACAAGAGTATATCCCTTCATTGCATCTGAAGTACAAACTGTTTTATTCGTATTCACATCAATCATACGACCATTAACATTAGTACCAATCCCGGCTTCTTCTACCTGAGTTAATAAACCTATTTTTATTGCATAGACCGGATTTGCTATAATTAAATTTACTGCCAATAACGTTAATATAATTAAAATCTTTTTCATAGTCTTTATTCTAGCACTTTATACAGGAATGTAATAAACCAAAAGTATGATTTATCAGTGTTGATAAATTCTTGTATAGTTCCAATAGCTCCTGTATACTTTTATCACATAATTTTTTGTCTCTTCATAAGGAATTTGTTCCACAAATTCATCAACATCATTATATTTTAATGTAGATTTCCATCTTGTAACAGAGCCTATCCCCCCGTTATAGGCTGCAATTGCTGAAATCTCCTTATTATCAAGCATTCCTTTTATTGTTGAGTAATACAAATTACCCAATTTAATATTCAATTCAGGATTAAACAAATAGCTTGTATTAAAATCCATACCGTTTTTTGCTCCGATATCATGAGCCGTTGTAGGCATAAGCTGCATTAAACCAATCGCACCAACTCCACTTTGAGCTTCAGGATTAAAAAAGCTTTCTTCACGTATGACAGCCATCATAAGAGCATCACTATTCTTATAATAGTCTGCATATTGTTTTACCTGCTTATAATAGTTTTGAGGATAAACAAGACGCCATCTCAAATCAGATTTACCGGGCTTTATCTCAACTTCTGCCATTGCATCACGGGCTATTACAACAGATGTTGCATAATTACCCTTTTCATACTCTATCCAGCTTTTTATAAACTTATCTGTTGTAAATTTTGACAACATATCGTAATCTTTTACTGTTAACAAACTGTATTTTATATCGTTCTTGTCCGGATATTTGTACGGATACATAACAGGTTTATAATCAAGTACAGTCTTTATTGTTGCCGTGCGAACACCTTTTAAAATCCAATATGCGCGATATGCATAAAATGAATCAGGATAATTATTCACAATATTCTGATAATAACTTGCCGCTGCAGAAGTATTATTATATTTTTGTTCTATTTTTCCAGCCCAAAAAATAACTTTTGGAACATTTTCTGACTTCGGATACTTGCTTATGAAGTCTCTTGCCAATTCTCTGGCGGCCATATAATTCTTTGAACGAATCGCATCAAAAAATACTTGAAGCAGCGCTATTTCCGAATATTTGCCATTTGGGAAATTTGCATACAAATCCTTATAACAAGCTGTTTTTGCAGCCTGAGGAGAACTTACACACTTCAAATTCCAAATATAATCTTTATTTTTACCTTTTGCTACAGAGAAAAGTTTTGACAAATATTTATACTTTTCATTGTCTTCAAATATGCTTAAATAATTATCCACTGCCAGTTTATAATCATTTTCATCAGTCTTGTCACCATACTTGGCAATTCCTGACTCAGTTAAAGATTTTGTTTTCTGCCAGTCATGAATTGAATATGCTGTTGCGGCCTGAACGGCCCAGCTATAATCAAGCTTTGATTTCTTAAACATCTCAGAAGCTTCTTTATACATCTGCGCATAATAATAAGCTCTTGCAATAAGTGCAGCATCCTGCGCTTTTATATTAGGATTAAATTTCTTCCAGTTATTTGCGACATTAACCGCAAGCCTGCCGTCAGGATATTTTTCAAGATAGTGCCTGAAAGATGTTTCAACTTTCGCTATTTTAGAACGGGAAAATATCCTCTTACTTGAATACCTTATTTTTGAAGCCTCAATTCTTGCAATATAATATTCTGATGCAATTTTATAATCCTCATCATTAGTAGTTTTTGCCACTTTTTTAAAATATTTAAGCGCAAGATTTGGATTATCATCAATTAACAACTGCCCTGCCTGGTACCTTGCATCCATACTCAACTTATTTGACGGATAATTGTGAAAAAGCTGTTGATATCGTCTTACCTCAGAGCGTTTATCCCCCAGAGCTTTTGCACAGAGTGCCTGTCTATATATAGCGATCGGTTTTAAAGCGGAATTATAACTTATTTTGGAAAACAGAAAATAAGAATTCGAATAATTTTCATTTTCATAATCCCTTAAGGCCTGTTGATATAACCTTATCGTTTTGTCTGCCGGCTGGTAAAACTTAGCACAAAATATTCCTATAACCAAACAAATAATAAATATTATGACTTTGATAATATTTTTATCATTATTTCTTAACACATACATAATAAAACAGTTTAGCAAATATACTTGAAAAGTAAAAATTTTTATAAAATATTTACATTAACTGTTTATAAATAATTTTCTATTTTATAATCAGAAGTAGGGGGAATAAGAATGTCTAATTTTGAAAAAGGATTAATTGTAATTGTTATAAACCTGATATTTGTACTGGTATTATTTAAAATAATAGATTTTATAG
>CABUAQ010000037.1 GCA_902489575.1 uncultured bacterium | reverse complement strand
TTAATGGTATTTCTTATGTTTATTATATAACTATAGTAGTAGGATAAGGGTTAAATATAGATGTTTAGCGTAACGAAAACACACGAGATTACAGTCGATGTAGTAATTTTAACGATTAAGAACAACAGCATTCAGGTATTGTTGGTGAAGCGTACTAATGAACCGTTCAAGGGTAAATGGGCAATACCGGGCGGTTATGTGAGATTATCGGAGAATTTAGATGAAGCGGCTTTGAGAGTATTGAAAGAGAAAACTGCTGTTGATAATATTTATCTTGAGCAGCTTTATACATTTGGAGACCCGCTTCGACACCCTAACGCTCGTGTAATTACATGTGCATATTTTGCTCTTGTTCGTTCGGAGGATATTAAAATTGTATCAACTCCGGAATTGGGCTGGCATAAGGTAAGTGATTTGCCTGCACTGGCTTTTGACCACAAAGAAATTATCTCTTATTCAATGAAAAGGACCCGTGAAAGATTGGAAATCTGTCCGGTTGCATACCAACTGTTACCTGAGAAATTCACACTGACAGAAATGCAAAAAGCTTATGAGCTTATCATGAATAAGAAATTGGATAAGCGTAATTTTAGAAAGAAAGCTCTTTCAACAAGCGGACTTATTGAACTTGAAGAGTATACAAAATCTTCATCAAAACGTCCGGCAAGGCTATATACTTTTGAAAATATTGAATTAAACTCAAAAAGAGCACATTTTATTAAAAAGGAGAAAAGTAAATAATGTTAGTAAATATAATATGGGCTATAGAAACAGTTGCGGCGATTTTGTTAGTCGTATTGATTTTGTTGCATTCGCCAAAAGGTGATGGAATTGGCGGTATTGGGGGTGCTTCGCATGTTTTTGCTTCCCAAAAAAGTGCAGAAAAAGGATTAAATAAACTAACAGGTATTATCTGTGTTATTTTTATTATTAGTACATTTCTTATCGGGTTCGGTATTGTAAAGTAGCTTGATAATTTTTAAAATATACTAAACTTTGCCCCGCACGGATTGAAAATGTGGGGCTTTTTAGTAAAAGGAGATTTTATGAAAACAGGGAAATTATTAACAGTGTTAGGTATGACATCAGTTGTAGTAACCGGGGCTTCCGTGTTTTCCGGTATGGGAGTAAAAAATCGTCAAGTGAAAAAAGAACAGTCAAATTTAGTTAGCAGGATAAAACAAACCGGGATTTCAGATGACGAATTTGCTAAAATTAAGGCGTTAGCCGAATTAGAAAAAGTACCGCATAAAATAAATGATGTTTATAAGGAAGCATTGGCTTCTTTAGAATTGAAAGCGCAATACGAAAAAGTCCAGTTGCAAACTATTAGTTCATTAAAAAAAGTTGTACAAAATGATGATAGTATAAAGATGTTAACAAAATCTGCCGTTTAAATTTTTGAATTTCAAATTGTTATTATTTTTGTTTTAGAATAAATATATGGATTTAGAAATTTTTAAAAGAAATTCACTGTATTGGTCGGAAGATAGTCAAAAACTTCTTGCCCGAAGAAATGTTGCCGTATTCGGCTTAGGCGGAGTCGGGGGGTATTGTGTTGAAGCTTTAGCCAGAGCCGGTGTTGGAAATCTTACTATAGTTGATTTTGACAGAGTTTCAAAAAGTAATATTAATCGTCAAATTATAGCTTTGCATTCAACTATTGGAGAAAAGAAAACGGTATTGTTTGAAAAGAGGTTAAAAGATATTAATCCCGAAATTAATTTGAAAATAATTGATGATTTTTATAATTCAGAAGAATTGATAATTGATTTTGCTGCGGAAAAATATGACTTTGTTGCAGATGCGATTGATACAATGAGGTCAAAAATTCATTTGTTGGAAACCTGTTACGAAAACAAAATTCCCGTGATAAGTTCAATGGGTGCAGGAAATAGAATTGATCCAGCAAAACTTTATATTTCTGATTTGAAAGATATTGAAAATAAAAATGCCCCATTTGTGTCTAATGTGATTTATCAATTGAAGAAACTTGGGATTACTGAGGGTATAACTTTTGTGTCAAGCAGAGAAAAGCCGTATGTTCAAGAAAAGATTTCTGAAAATGAGAAAATCACTACAAATAATGGACTTGATATTGAATTTAACAAAATTGTTCCTGCGTCAACTCCTTTTGTGGCTTCAGTTGCGGGGATTTATATGGCATCATATATTGTACAAAAGTTGATAAAGGATTTCAAATAATGAATATATTAGTAACAGGAGCATCTAAAGGTATTGGTAAAGCTATTGCACAGGAAGTGCAAACTTGCGGGAAGGTATTCGGAGTTTCCAGAAGTGAAGATGCTTTGAAAAGTCTTAATCTTGACGGGTATTTTGTTTGCGATATGACAAAGGAGTCTGAGCTAATAAGTCTTGGTGACTTCATTGAAGCTAACAAATTTGATGTTTTGATAAATAATGCAGGAGAATATATTTATTCATCTGTTGAGGAAACTGAGCTAAACAAGCTTGACCATATTTTTGCTCTAAATACAAAAGCTCCTATATATTTGACATCACGTGCAGTGAGTTATATGAAGGAACAAAGATTTGGCAGAATTGTAAATATCGGATCTATTTCAGGGGTGATGGGTGAAGCTTATGCAAGTATATATTCAGCGTCAAAAGCTGCACTCATAGGTTATTCAAAAGCCGCAGGGTTAGAATTGGCACAATACGGGATTACTGTAAATACTATAAATCCGGGGTGGGTTGATACAGAGCTTGGCAGAGAATCTATTGAAGATAGTGAATTTTCAGAAAAAGAAATTTTGGATACCATTCCGCAAAGAAGGTTTGTTGCACCAAAAGAGGTTGCAGGATTGGTAAAATATCTGATATCAGATGATGCAAAAGGTATTACCGGTCAGTCCATAAATCTGTGTGCCGGTTTGTCTGTTGGTATTTGATATTTAAGGTAGTGTTAATGTTTCTTAATATTTAGATGTCTTGAGTCAAAAAAAATTTTTTACGTGTTTCTGTATTTTCGTGTTTACTTTTAACTAATAGATCTCAGAAAGGGAAAATTATGCAATTAAACAACAATGTACACTCTCCGAATTTTGGAATGGCTTTGAAAATTACTCCGGCGGCTATGGATGCTCTGAAATCTTCTTCAATGGAAACAATTAACAGACTCTATAAAATTGGTGATGATTTGAAAGATACAAAATTTTACCACTTAGAAATCGGTGAAAATCTTGCTCCAAAAATTGATTCTTGTTATGCAAATTCATATATCGCACCATTTAATTTTGAAGTGCCTCGTGATGAATTGTTATTGTTTAATACAACTTGGGCTGGTACAGGTCGTGATAGAGTTGGAAAGTCATATAGTGATTGTATAAAGTTTGCAAACAAAGAAAAAGCTTTAGAAGCATACAACAAAATTTCTGAAATGTCTTCAAATATTGATCGTGCTGCGTTGTTGACAAAAATGTTGGATGACAGTGCAATTGAAAAAGACTCTATTGAAAAAGCTGCACGCCTAGAAGCGTCTAAAGTAAAAGAAGCTGCACAAAAATTGTTTGATCAGTTTGGTGCAGAACCACATGTTAAACCGTAGTTAAGTTTTTGAGCAAATTAAAATAAGAAAGTCCTCAAATTTGGGGGCTTTTTATTGTTTAAAAATATTTCATAAAATACCTGATTTCATTTGAAAAATATCATGTTTATGGAATAATTATAATGAGGCTAAATATAAAATAGCGATGTACATATAAATAAAAAGGAAAATGAAAAATGGCTAGAAAAACTCCATTGGAAAAAATTAGAAACATTGGTATTGCAGCCCACATCGACGCCGGTAAAACAACTACAACAGAACGTATTTTGTTTTACACAGGTAAAACTCACAAAATCGGTGAGACCCACGATGGTGCAGCTGTAACTGACTTTATGGAACAAGAAAAAGAACGTGGTATTACAATCCAATCTGCAGCTGTAACAGCTGAATGGAAAGGACATCAAATTAATATTATTGATACCCCTGGACACGTTGACTTCACTATCGAAGTTGAGCGTTCATTACGTGTATTAGACGGTGTTGTTGCTGTATTCTGTGCAGTTGGTGGTGTTCAATCTCAATCTGAAACAGTTTGGAGACAAGCAAACCGTTACGAAGTTCCTCGTATGGTTTTTGTTAACAAAATGGACAGAACAGGTGCTGATTTCTATAGAGTTGTAGACCAAATTAAAAACAGATTAGGTGCTAACGCTGTACCAATTCAGTTGCCAATTGGTGCTGAAGATCAGTTTACCGGCTTAATTGATCTAATGACAATGAAGGCTGAAATTTATACTAATGACTTAGGTACAGATATCAGAGAAGAAGATATTCCTGCTGATATGGCTGAAAAAGCTAAAGAATATCACGATGCTATGGTTGAAGCTATCGCATCAGAAGATGATACTCTAATGGAAAAATTCTTTGAAGATCCTGATTCTATTACTGTTGATGAATTGAAAGCTGTATTGAGAAAATCAGTTTGTGATAACAAAATAGTTCCTGTTTGCTGTGGTACAGCATTCAAAAATAAAGGTGTTCAATTATTGTTGAACAACGTTGTTGATTACATGCCATCACCTGTTGATGTAAAAGCTATTGAAGGTGAGTTGGAAGATGGTACAAAAACTGAAAGACATTCTTCAGATTCTGAACCGTTCTCAGCTTTGTCATTCAAAGTTATGACTGACCCGTTTGTAGGTCGTTTAACATTCTTACGTGTTTATTCAGGGGTAATTACATCAGGTTCTTACGTATTGAACTCTACAAACGGTAAGAAAGAACGTATTTCAAGATTAGTTCGCATGTATGCAGACCAAAGACTTGAAGAAAACGAAGTATACGCAGGCGATATTTGTGCTGCTGTTGGTTTGAAAGATACAACTACAGGTGACACATTATGTGATGAAAAAGCTCCAATTATCCTGGAAAGAATGACATTCCCTGAACCTGTAATTTCAGTTGCTATTGAACCAAAAACAAAAGCTGACCAGGATAAAATGGGTATTGCTCTTCAAAAACTTGCAGAAGAAGATCCTTCATTCCGTGTTAAATCTGATGAAGAAACAGGCCAAACAATTATTTCTGGTATGGGTGAGCTTCACCTTGACATCATTGTTGACCGTATGATGAGAGAATTTAAGGTTGAAGCCAATATTGGTAAGCCACAAGTTGCATATAGAGAAACTATTCGTGGTAATGCTGATCAAGATTCTAAATTTGCCCGTCAATCAGGTGGTAAAGGTCAATATGGCCACGTTAAAATCAGAATTTCACCTGCTGAAGAAAATGCCGGTTTTGTATTTGAAAACAAAATTGTTGGTGGTGCTATTCCTAAGGAATACATCGAACCGGCAAGAAAAGGTATGGAAGAAGCTTTAGAAGGCGGTATTATTGCAGGTTATCCTATGATTGATGTTAAAGTAGAACTTTATGATGGATCTTATCACGAAGTTGACTCTTCAGAAATGGCGTTCAAAATTGCCGGTTCTATGGCAATTAAAGAAGGTACTAAAAAGGCCCAGCCTTGTATCTTGGAACCTATGATGAAGGTTGAAGTTGAAATTCCTGATGAATTCACAGGTACTATCATCGGTGACATCTCAAGAAGACGTGGCAGAGTTGAAGGTCAAGAACCTTTAGGAAATACAGGTAACGTAATTGTTAGAGCTTTGGTTCCATTGGCTAACATGTTCGGTTACGCAACTGACTTGAGATCTAATACTCAGGGGCGTGGTACATTCTCTATGGAATTCCAATGCTATGAACAAGTTCCTAAGAACATTGAAGACGAAATTATTTCTAAATCAGGTGCTTCTAAAAACTAGTTTGGTTTAGATAATAATTATAAATTTAGCGGCGCGGTGTTAATTCTTACACCGCGCCGCTTTTTATATTTCAAGAAGCTGTAGTGGAAATTATTTACCTCCGGAAATTCCTCCATAAACGAAATCTGTTTTGATGGCTGACATAAGTAGTTTTTGCCAGGTATTTTCATAGGACTGAATTTCATTTAATTGAGTCTCCAGATTTTCTTTCTGAATGTCAAGCTGAGATTCCCAGGAGTTGATGCTTGCAAGCTCAAATTCGTGCTCGTTTTGAAGCTCTAACAGCATTTCTGCATATTCATCTGTCCCATACCCGAATTCTTCATCATAATATAATGCACTTAATTTTGCGTTAAATTCTTGTTGTTTGGTTTGAATAGTCTTTGATGCAGATAATTGTTTCATCTGAACATCTGATAATTGTAAGCCAATTCTACTTTTCTGCTGGGTATAGAATAACAATTTTTCTTGAAAATTCGAAATAGTCATCGCTCTGTCCTCTTCTTTTTAAATCTCTCTTGATTATATAAAGTATTTTTTTTATTGCTGATTTCAGAGTTGATTTATTCTGTTACAAAACTTAACAAGTTTATTAAGGATTTTATTTTAGCTTTTTTATTATTATTTTAAAGTAATCTTGGTTTTCTTTTGCCAATTGAGCACAGGCTGCTCCGTTATAAATTCCTGACCCATTTAAGTTACAATATTTATTTGTATCGTTATATTTTGTTTTTTTATCACCCATTGTTCTTAATTCTCCTTCTGAAAATTCGAATGTAAATAAATCATATCCCCACCTGTTAGGTTTGTTATTAAAACCGTTTAAATCAACAGAAACCCATAATTGATTTGTACCAGTATAGTTCTCTATTAGTAAAAGCGTTCCGTCTTGCAACGCGATTTGTCCGTCGTCAAACCAATTATATTGAACTGTGGATTTTCCGTCCAGTGATTTGTAGGTTTTAGCACTATTTGAGTAGTCATAGCACGGTAATATTTTTTTGCCGTTACTATATTTGCCGCAGTCAAAAGGAGCTTGGAAGTAATTCATGAAAGTCTTGTAAAATGTACCTGTTGCATATGTGCTCGGATCTAATGATACATCGTCTGCTTCCATCTGTTTGAATGCTTGTTGTACTGTTGAATAAGATTCTAAAAATTGAGAACGTAATTTTTTAGCTTTATAGTTGGTTATAAGCCCGGGTATTGTAAGAGCTGCAACTACTCCGATTATACCAAGTGTTATGAGAACTTCTGCTAAAGTAAATGCAATCTTTTTTGCTGTTTCCATTATAATTTCTCCTTATATTTCTTGTAAACAACATAATTATATATTGTTTACAAGAAAATATCAACTTTTATATGGTGTATACATTATGTAAATTTTGTGTAGAAATTATTATTCTTATTAAAAAGAGGATAATATGGAAGATAACAGGTATAAAATAGGGCAAAAAATTAAGGAAATAAGAAAAAAAGCGAGGGTTACTCAGGAGATTTTCAGTGAAAAAATTAATATAGAGCCGTCTTCATTAAGTAATATAGAAAATGGTAAAAGTTATCCATCTATGCAAACAGTGCTAAAAATTATGGATGAATTCCGTGTTCCTCCTGAGCAATTTTTTGATTATGATTATTTAGTATCAGGAGAAGAATTAGAACGTCAAATTGTTGATATTATTAAAAGTCAGCCTTTAGATATAAAAAGGATTATGTACAGGATTATAAAGCAATTCGAAGTTTAGATTTATATTTGTTGACATTTTTAATTTTATCCTTATAGCAAATATATGATACAATGGAGTGATATTTTCAAGTTTAATAAGAGGTGTCTGCATAATAAGGTTCCTTTAAGTGAGGATGTCGGGTATTGTCCTGATTGTGGAGAGTTAGTTGAAAATCACTGGTATATAATACGCTGTGCTTGTTGCGGGACGAAGATGCGTGCAACTGTTCGTGGTGGTGAAGTTGTTCCGGAAGAAGACTATTGCCACAATTGTGGTAATAGAGCGTATCAGGTTGAAGAAATTGAGAAAATAGATTGTATTAACATAAATTATGCAATAGTAGTTCGTGAAATTGTTGAAAATGAGATTTCCGAGTATACTCAAAGTTGGTATGACGCTATGCAAACATCAGATTACACACCAAAACTGCTGCGATAATTCCAATTAAATCCGCTAATAATCCAATGACAAGAGCATATCTTATTTTAGCTATACCAACTGCACCAAAATATACGGCAAGAACATAAAATGTAGTTTCGCTACTGCCGACCATAACTGCAGCCAATTTTGTAGCAAATGAGTCAGGGCCAAGGTTATTTGCAATATCTGAAAATACAGCTAACGCACCAGAACCTGATAGAGATCTGACAATCATAAGCGGTAAGGTGTCTGATGGAATATTAAACAGGGATAATACGGGTGCTAAAAGATTTGCGGCAATTTCAATTGCACCGCTTGCTCTTAACATTGAAATTCCTACAATTATCGCAACAAGGTATGGAATAATTTTTATTGCGACTTTAAAACCGTCTTTAGCACCTTCTGTAAACTCTTCGTATAGCGGAACTTTTTTGATAAGTCCGCACGTTAAGACTGTTAATAAAATTACAGGTAAAGCCCACAATGATATTAAGTTAAGAAGGCTGCCCATTTTTCTCCTCCTTAAATTTACAGATAAATTGTGCGATTTTTGCCATAACAATAGCTGATAAGAAGGCAATAGCTGTTACCAAAAGGGTTGGTGCAATAATTTCTGTCGGGTTTTTGTAGCCAATTCCCACCAGAACTGCAAGTACTGTTGTTGGAATAAGTTGAAATCCTGCGGTGTTCATTCCCAAAAACAAACACATTGCATTGGACGCTGTTGTTTTATTTTTATTTACTCTTTGCATTTCTTCCATTGCTCTAATGCCAAAAGGTGTTGCGGCATTGGACAGTCCAAAAGTGTTTGCGGTAAAATTCATCGCAATATCTCCAATTGCCGGAGAATCTTGAGGAAGTTCATTAAATAAAACTTTTGTAATCGGGTGCAGTAGTTTTGAAATAAATTTGATTAAACCTGATTTTTCTGCAATTCGCATAATCCCAAGCCAAAATGCCATTATTCCGATTAGCGAAAAAGCTATTTTTACGGATAATTCTGCTCCGCTCATCACGGCGTTGACTACATCTTGCAATTTCCCATTAATTGCTCCGATAATTATTGAAAAAACTATTAAGAAATAGAAAATATAATTCATAAATTAATTAAAGCATTAAATTATAAACCGGTCAATCAGTGAAGAGCTTGCCTAGGCAAAATAATCAATCATAATTTCTTGAAGGATGTTATTCATTTCTAAAGCTCCTTTTTTAACATTTTTTGGATCGTGGATTTGTTTTATTGCTTCATCATAATATTGTTCGTATGTTTCTTCGAGGTTTTCTCCAAGAGCAACTCCGTTTTTGGCATCATCACTGTTTATATAATCTTTATTAACTATAAATTTTTCTTCAGGGGTATTTGATATTTTACGCAATATTTTTGCAATAAATGATATCATTTTTAAGTTTTGGTCATTTACGATAAATTCATTATCAGATTTATTAATCCAAAGCTGGTAATCTTTGGCTTTCCCAAGGTGATCTGTGACCTCAGCTTTAGATATCATAAGGTTTAAAAAGTTTGGATTAATCGGATTTGTATAATTTCTTAAGTTAGTTGTTTTTATAATATTTTTGTATTCCGTTAAATCTTTTCCGTAGATGTCATCTGTAAGTTCAAGGTTTATAAAATGTTCTTGTTCTTTTTCTTCAAAATCTTCATCATCAAATTCTTCATTTTGGTCATTAACACTGGATTGTTCGTAGTATCTTCTTTCGTATCCTATATTTTTTATTCCTGTAAAATTAATTTGCATAAATAAGCCTTTCTGATTTTATTAAGTCCGGACATAATTTTTTTTGCGGCAAAAAAGGAAGAAGATAACTTCTTCCTTTTTTAATATTGTAAAATTAAGTATTATTTTTAATTTTAAGCACAAATTTTATGCTTCATCTAAAGCTGCAACACCCGGTAAAACTTTACCTTCGATGAATTCTAATGAAGCTCCGCCGCCTGTTGAAACGTGAGTGAAGTCTTCAGCTTTACAGAATTTTTTAGCTGCAGAAACAGAATCTCCGCCGCCGATAACAGAAACTGCACCGCCTTTAGTAGCTTCAACAATAGCTTCCAATACAGCCTTTGTTCCATCAGCAAATTTAGGATTTTCAAATGCACCAACAGGACCGTTCATCAAGATTGTTTTTGAAGCTTTTAAAACTTCAGCAAATGCTTTTCTTGAATCAGGACCAGCGTCAACGCCTTCAAATCCGTCCGGAATTTCGTTGATAGCAACAAATTTGTTAGTTCCGTTGCCAGAAAAATCGTCAGCAGCAAGAACATCTGTAGCCATAACTAATTTAACACCCTTATCAGCAGCTTTTTTCTCAATAGCTTTTGCAACGTCCATTTGATCGTCCTCACAAATTGAGTTACCGATTTTACCGCCGTTAGCTTTAACAAATGTGTAAGCCATGCCGCCGCCGATAATAAGATTATCAACTTTGTCGATTAAGTTTTCCAAAACACCGATTTTAGATGAAACTTTAGCTCCGCCAACAACTGCTGTGAATGGTCTAACAGGATTGTCCAAAGCTTGAGATAAACATCTGATTTCTTTTTCCATCAATAAACCAGCTACAGCCGGTTTTAAAATATGAGCGACTTTAGCTGTGGAGGTATGTTTTCTGTGGGCGGCACCAAAAGCGTCGTTTACGTAGAAGTCGCCTAATTTTGCAAGTTCTTGAGCGAATGTCATATCATCATCTTTAGCTTCTTCGGCTTTGTAGTATCTGATGTTTTCCAATAATGCAACCTGACCGTCTTTTAATGCTTCCAATTCTTTATCAGCACCTTCTCCAACAGGAGATTTTACAAATAATACTTCTTCACCTAAAACTTTTGACATGTATTTTGCAACAGGTTCAAGAGTAAATTCAGGGTTCCATTCACCTTTTGGTCTGCCCAGGTGTGCCATTAAAATGATTTTTGCGCCTTTTTCTTTCAAGAAGTTCACTGTAGGTAGAATCGCTTGAATTCGTGTATCATCTGTTACGTTTTTGTTTTCATCAAGAGGCACGTTTACATCAACTCTGATTAACGCTCTTTTACCTTGAATGTCTCCAAGATCTTTAATTGATTTTTTCATAAGTTTTCTCCTTCTTAAATGGTACCGCATGTTTATTTTACAAAAAACATAACAGAATGTAAAAGAATTCAACCAAATATTAAAGATTAAATCTATATTTGTCGATAAATATTTTACTGGACTTTTTTATAAATTTCATTAAACCCTATATTGAAAGGTAGATTTACATTATGTCTATTAATGGAGTAAACTTATTTGGATTTTGCAACGGCAGGCTGAGTGAAGAAACAAAGCGTAAATTGAAGGCTCTCGGGATTGATCCGTCTACAGTTGTATCGGAAGCTCAAGCTTATCAATTGATTGCAAATGCCCTTAAAAATCAATCTGTAACGCAAGCTCAAGAAGTTCAGTCAAAAACGGCTTCGGCTTCCGAAACAGAAATTCAGACCAGAGATTTAATTTATACAATGCTTGATATGAATGCTAATCTTAATAAATACCTCCATAAGCTCTAATTTCTTGACATAGTTTAACTCAAGTTATATCATTGATTTGAGGGAAACTATAAAAAGGAGCTTATAGATTATGGAAAATAAATTGTGTCCGTTTTGTAATGCAGAGATATCTTTTGAGGCGAAAAAGTGTAAATTTTGCGGAGAGTGGGTTTGCAAAAATGAGGAAGATGATTATCCTGTTGAATTGAAAAGATTTAACTGGGGGGCTTTTCTAATGAATTGGATATGGGGTATTATGCACGGGAAGTACATCACTCTGTTGTATTTCGCAGCTTGTATAGTACCTGTGGTTGGTCCTATTGCTATTTCTGTGTGGTTTGGTTTTGCAGGTAACAAATGGGCATGGAATTCAAGAAACTGGACAAGTATCGATGAATTTAACCGTATACAGCGTAATTGGGTCAAACTATGGATTGTGTTATCAGTTTTAGGTTTAATCTTTACTATTAAAGCTTTTCTGCTGCTTGCGTATATTGGAAATAACACCATATAGTGAGGAAAAGAAAAATTTTTACAAAACCGGAGTTATTATTAACTAATTAATCCTTTTATTTGTTTTATTCTTTTTGTTGTAAAAAAATGAAAGGATATAGTAATATGATTGAAGCTTTATCTGCAAGAGAAAAGGAAGTGTTAAATCTGGTTTGTAGAGGATTGAACAATCGAGAAATCAGTGAAATTTTATTTATAAGTATTCACACTTCAAAATCTCATGTCAAATCTTTGATACATAAATTGAATGCAAAAAATAGAACATCGGCTGCTTACATTGCTGCAAGAACGGGACTTATCAAGTTTTAAGATTAACCTTTTATTGCTCCCCATGCTTTCACATCACCACGCTCGTATCGTATAAGGTAATATGAACCTGAAGGGATATATTCAATAGTTGCTTCCTGGTAAATATCTTGTTCTTTGTTTATTGGCGGTAATCCTTTTTTCTCACGTTTAATGTTAGTTTTAGCAATTTCTTTTTCTTCTTTTTTCTTTTTCTTTAAAGCTTTATTATCCTTAACCTGTTCATAGTATGACATGTCTATATCGACTTTAAAAACGGGGATGATTGCAATAGCTTTTTTTGATTGAATAAGTATTAAATAATCTTTTTCATCAGATAAGGCAAGTTCATAGTGTCCCGGAGGAATTATATTACCCAGACTATCTGAAATTTCATCTGCTAAAGATAAAGTCGGGTATGAAGATTCCCTGAGCGAATATTTGTATATGGATTCGCTGCCAACAATTAAACCTGCGGTAATTTGCGGCTCTGCGGGGTATACTCTTGTTTCAGAGTGCATCATTATGTTATCAACGTAAACTCCTTCAAGCATCTACAGCTTCTCCAGCATTTTTGCTATACTAGATTTTATTTCAGAAAAACTTTTTCCAAGGGCATTTTCCGTTCCCACAAACACTAGTGACATAAATTTTTGAGAATTTCCAACTTGCCCTTCTTTTAATAATATTCTGTAACTTTCCCGCATTAATCGTTTTAAGCGGTTTCTTTTAACTGCTCGCTTGTGGACTTTTTTACTTACAACAAATCCGGCTTTAGTGGGGTAATCATCTTTTTTTAAAATCCCCGCAAACAAAGTTACTCCACCCTTATGGGAGGAGTTTTTAACTTTATATGTCGCTTTGAATGCGGATCTCTTTTTTAACCTGTACTGTTTTGGTAACATCAGTCACCTTTCAATCCGTATTTACATAAACTGTAAATACGAGTAAAACTACGCACGTTTTTTAGCAGTAATAGCAATTTTGTGACGACCGCGAGCCCTGCGTCTGTTGATAACTTCACGTCCGCCCGGAGTTGACATTCTTGCTCTAAAACCGCTTACATGTTGTCTTTTTCTTTTTGTTCCTTCTAGTGTACGTCTCATTTTTTTATTTCCTTTTACTATTTATTTGTCGTATAATTCAAATGTTATAGTAAACAAACTGATTAGTCAATAAATAAGAAGGGATGATTAAATATTATGAAGAAAACAATCGGGTTTATCGGCTGCGGGAAAATGGCAAGTGCTATCATTAGCGGTATTTTAGCCTCAAATAGAAAAGAAGAGTTTGAGCTTTTAGGTTCAGAGATAAGCGAAGATATCGCTAAATTATCTTCAGAAAGGTTAGGGATACGGGTTTTGACTGATAATGAGGCATTAGCACTATCTGCGGATATTATATTCATCGCAACTAAGCCAAATAGTGTAGTTGAGGTTCTTGAAGGAATTAAAGATTGTTTAACCGGAGAGAAGTTAATTGTATCAATAGCTGCCGGGGTTTGTACTTCAAGAATTGAAGATGTTATTCCGGATGTAAGAGTTATAAGAATTATGCCTAATACTCCGGCATTGGTTAGACTCGGTATGTTTGGTGTTTGTAAGGGTTCATTAGCTAAAGACGAAGATTTGAATTTTGTTGAAGGGCTTTTATCGGTTCTTGGAAAGAGTATTACAGTTGAAGAAACTCAAATGGATATAGTTACTGCTATATCAGGTTCAGGTCCGGCATTTTTTTATCAAGTAATTGAAGATATGGCAAGAGCCGGTGAAAGACTTGGTCTGGATTATGATAAATCATTAACTCTTGCTGCACAAACTGCATTTGGTTCTGCTCAGATGATTTTTGAAAGAGGGGAAAAATCTGTTCAAACTCTTATTGATAACGTTGCAACAAAGGGTGGGTGTACTTTTGTAGGAATTTCCGAAATGAAAGATATGCATTCTGATAAGTTATTTTATAATGTTATTGAAAAAACAGCTCAAAAAGCTAATGCACTCGGGAAATAATATGCTAAATAATATTTTTATAACCCGCAATGAAGGCCGCAGTTGTTCTGTTTCTGGTTTTAAGTTTGCGGGTTATTGCTTCTACATGTGCTTTTGATGTGTGATGGCTTATTCCAAGAGCTTCTCCAATCGCGCGGTTGCTGTAGCCTTTGCATACAAGTTTAAGCACTTCTGTTTCTCTGCTTGTTAGTTTTTCTATCATAGTTTTATCCTTTCTGATTTAAGTTATTAAGGATAAAACCTATAAATAAAAATATTAGTTAATAATAATTCTTGTTTTGCAATTTTTGAATAAGTTTTGTAAAAAAAATATTTTAAAATTCGTTTATATGGCATTTTGGGATGCATAAATCTTCGCAGAAAATTATTTTAATTTCTTCATCCTGTTTTGCATGGTACTTTAATCCGGGGGTTAGCAAACCTGTTACAAGTCCGATAAAACACCCGACAGGAAGTCCTATAGCTGCGGCTCCGACTGCAATTTTGTGAGGTTTTGGTATAAATGCAAGCCCGGCACCTGCGCCTGTTCCTATTGCTCCAAATCCTAATGTGGAAGCAGTTAATTTACCTGCTGTCATCCAGCCATTTTCTAAAAGCGAGAAGTCTTTTGAAAATGGTTTAGCCTTAACATCCAGTTCTGTCCCGTCAGGTAAGGTTAATTTATTTATGCTTATATAAACTCTCGCATTTTTATTAAATTTTTTTGGGGGAGAAACTCCACGGATATATCCTGAAAATTTTGAATTCATTGGTAATATAAGTGTTCCGCATTCTGTTGTAACGTCTTTTGGAACATAAAAATATACACAGTCTCCTTCTTTTACGCATTCTGATAAAAATTTACACTTAAATGCAACTTTTATGATATTGCCTTTTAGTATTACATAAAAATTTTCGGTACTGTTGATTATTGAGCATTTCGCCTTTGAGTTTGGGTTTGCCATATTTTCGGTTGAATTTATACATTCATCACAGGTGTTTTCTGCAAAAACTGCCGATGTTATGCTAATGGAGATTAATGTTAGTAAAATAGCGAATAATTTTTTCATAGACTAACTATAATTTAAAAATAATAAAATTTTATTGCCTGTTCGTCTTAAATCTATGTTATATAATACTTTTTCATCTTTACCTTTTAATGTAAGGTATAGGAGGCGTGATATTATCGAAATTAAAATATTTGGTAAGGAATCCTTAATTATTGAAAGTTAATTTATAAGGTTGTTTGATAATTATATGTATGGTAAGATTTATAAAAGTTTTAATTGTTATGAAAGTTAGGATTTTTATGGAACATACTCAAGTTAAGCCAAAACGGGAAATGTTAAATTATATAAATGTGTTTAGGGGGCTTGCAATTTTGTTGATTGTGGCTGGGCACACTATGCAGTTTGGAAATAGCGGCACCTGGATTAATAATATTGCTTTTGAAGTTTTAACAGGGGGTACTGCTTTATTTATATTTATATCAGGTTTTTTATTTCAGCATTTATCTGAAAATTTTGAATATAAGACATATTTAAAGAAAAAATGGACAAATGTAATATTACCATATATTATAACGGCAATTCCCGGTATAATTTTGTGTTTTACAATGCCTGTTGAGTATGGAAATCCATTTGACGGATTAAATCCTTTTTTGCAAATAGGGGCATTTCTTACAACAGGTCGAGTACATAATGTTCCTACCTGGTATATTCCTATGATTGTAATTTTCTTTTTCTTGGCGGATTTGTTTTTGATTTTGGAAAAGAAAAAAGTTTTGTATAAAATATTGCCAGTGTTGTTTTTATTAACTATATTTATTCCTCGAATGTCAATTGAGCCTGAAAATTTGGTGGATATGGGTTATGTTGCAAAATATGTTGAATACATAAAGTATATTTTAAATGGTTTTGTACATTTTTCATCAATGTATGTTTTGGGAATGTATTTTTCTGCTTATAAAGACAGAGTTGAAGCATGTTATCAAAAAAGGTGGATGCTTATTGGCTTAATGCTTTTAACTTCCGGGATTGATATTTATTTGCTGCACCGATTTGGATTGTCAAACGGAACAATATCAAAAATCTTTTTAACGCTGATTGTGTTGGGGTATTTGAAACATTATGATGAAGTAATAAAAAATTGTAACTGGTTTAATAAAACTGCGGATATAGTTGCAAAATACAGTTTTTCCATATTTTTTGTACATTGGTATGTATTCTTTTGGTTCAATCAAATTTTTAAAACCGAAAAGGTTATTTCTGTAAATTCATTGTCAGAAATATTTATAGCATCAGGACTTGTTGTTTTAAGGTTCACAGTAGTTACTTTGGTGAGTTTGCTTATTTTACATGTAGTTAAACAGATATTGTTGAAATTAAAAATAAAAAATACCCGTGCTGTAATTGGCGTGTAACATTTTATGTTGTTAGCCAGGATAATTATCTGTATTCAGGTTTATTGAGTTGAGAATTTTCGTAAGTTTAAAAAAGGGGGTTGATTTTTGATTTTTAGCGTTTAATAATTGGGTGTAGAAGAATTTAGCGCGGGATGGAGCAGTCTGGTAGCTCGTCGGGCTCATAACCCGAAGGTCGTTGGTTCAAATCCGGCCCCCGCAACCACCAAGCATC
>CABUAQ010000036.1 GCA_902489575.1 uncultured bacterium | reverse complement strand
TAAAGTTTACTTTTAAAATTCAATTTTATTGAAATAATCTTTATCTTTGACTGCGCAGGCAGTACAACCAATGCCGTCATTTACATTAGTAGTATCAGGAGCATCTTTTACGTGATAATACGTTTGGCAGTTGTATCGAGTACATATATAATTATTTTTAATTTCGCCTTCAGAATTCATGTCAAAATCAAATAAATCAATTCCCCATTTATTTGGCCCTTTATCATAACCGTTTATATCAAATGAAATATTAATGAAATTGTCTCTTGCGCATATATTATACATAATTCCATCGAAACTTATATAACTATTTGTTTGTGGATTGTGGCAACAAGTTGGGGGGCAATAATGAGCCTTTTGTTTTGAATTTTTAGCAGAGGTGTAATAAGGTGTTAGCTTGTCAACAGCAATTTTTCTGGAATCAAAAGAACCTTTTATATTTTTGAAGAAAGCATTTCTTAAATTTTCTCCTTTTTTATCAGTATCATCATAATATTTTGTGTAAACATCTTCTCCTTCTTCGTATTGCCAGAGTTTAACTGCTTGTCTAATTTGAGAGTGTGCTCTGTTAAAGGCTGTTTGATAAGATATTCTTTTGTATTTATCTATAATTAAAGGAATTGTTAATGCCGCAATAACTCCTATAATTCCAAGTGTCATTAAGGTTTCAGCAAGAGTGAATGCTTTTTTGATTGTGTTCATATAGTTCTCCTGTTCCATATTTGGGATGGTTCGATTTTATTATAGCACATAATCCCATATATGGAACAGTGCTCTGGAGGGGTTATGAAAAATAAAGAGACTGAATATTGTAAATTAGTGGGTGCTGCGTTAAGACAATTAAGAATTGATGTTACATCAAAAAGCCTTTGTATGTTTGCATATGAAAATGATATTCCGCGTTCAACGTTAAGTAGAATTGAAACGGGTGAGAATGAGGCAAAACTTGTGACTTTAAAAAAGATTGCAGAAGCTTTTGGTTGGTCAATGGCAGAATTGTTTCAACATGTTGAAAATCGTTTACCTGAAAATTTTCAAATTTTTGATGAAGAACATTATTGATTTGTTACTAGGTAATTGTTTTTTTCATGCTACAATCAACATATAATACTTTAAAGGGATATAACAAATGTTTGATAATTTAAGCGAAAAATTACAAAATATAATTGCCAAAACACATTCACAAGAACTTACGCAGGACAATATGCAAGATGCCTTGCGAGAAATTAGACGTGCATTATTAGAAGCCGATGTAAACTTGCGGGTTGTAAAATCTTTTATTTCTTCAATCAAAGATAAGGCAGAAGGTGAAAATGTTTTACAGGGGGTAAATCCTTCCCAACAATTAGTAAAAATTGTTCATGATGAATTGGTAAGACTTTTAGGTAAAGATATAAAACCGCTTAATTTATCAGCTCATCCGAGTATAATTATGATGCTGGGTTTGCAGGGTTCTGGTAAGACAACATCATCAGCAAAGCTTGCGGTAAAGTTAAAGAAAGAAGGCAAAAATCCTTTACTTGTTGCGTGTGATGTGTATAGACCTGCAGCAATAACACAGTTACAAACACTAGGGCAGGAAATCGGGTGTGAAGTATTCACGATATCTGAGTCTAAAGATGTTCAAAATATTGTACAAAGTGCAATTGATTATGCAAAAAGAAACGGCTTTAATGTTCTAATTCTTGATACTGCGGGGCGTTTGCAGATTGATACTGAGATGATGGCTGAACTTTTAATTATAGATAGAATGTTTCAGCCTCAGGAAAAACTTCTTGTAATTGATGCTATGACCGGTCAAGAAGCTGTTCATGTTACTGAGAACTTTGATGCCCAGATTGGTTTAACCGGTCTTGTGTTAACAAAACTTGATGGTGATTCGCGCGGTGGGTCTGCGCTATCTGTTGTGCATTGTACAGGTAAACCTATCAAGCTGACAGGTACGGGTGAAAAACTGAATGCTTTAGAAGATTTTTATCCTGAGCGTATGGCAACACGTATTTTAGGGATGGGTGATATTGTTTCGCTTGTTGAGCGTGCTCAAGAAGTCTTTGATGAAAAAGAAGCTTTGAAAATGCAAGAAAAAATGAGTAAAGCTGAATTTTCATTTAATGATTTTTTAAATATGCAAAAACAAATGAAAATGTTCGGTTCTATGGATCAAATTTTAGGAATGCTTCCGGGGGTTAATCTGAAGCAGGCGGATCGTGAAAAAATTTCGCACGCATCAGAAACCGAGTTTAAAAAGATTGAAGTTTTTATTCAAAGCATGACCCCTGAAGAACGTGAAAATCCTGAACTTATGAATACCAGCCGAAAAAAACGTATTGCAAAAGGTTGTGGTATGGATATGCATACTATCAACTTGTATGTTAAACAGTTTGAGCAAATGCGTCAGATGATGGGCGGTATGAATAAAATGCAGAAAATGTTTGGAGGTTTTGGCAAAATAAATGAGAAAAAAGCCATGGTTCAAGCAATGAAAATGATGAAAAAAGTTAAAAGAAAATTCTAATTATTTTTTTTGTTTTCAGGTGAAATATTTGTATAAGCGTAAATAGAAGCATCTTCTATTTGATTATAAACTTGTTCAGATTTTTTTTGGATGAGGTCTTGTAGTAATACAAGACAATCGCATGATTGACCATATTCAGCACAGGTAGATAGTGCGTATGTCATTGTTTGGATAAGATTATGAAGTTCTATATACTTATCTTCAAGGTCACCAATAGGATTTTTCATGTTATTTCTTCTTTGCTAAAGTGTTTTTTTTATTTGCTTTAGCATATAGATTATTTTCTGTCAATCTTTTATTATAATACTTGTTATGTTTGTTAAAGTAGATGAAATAGACAAAATAGTGGGTATGAACATTCGAATAATGCGTGTGAAAAAGTCCCTTTCACAGGAAAAACTCGCAGAATTAGCCGGTATTTCTCCGACAACTATAGGTGCAGTTGAGCGCGGTGACAAATCATCAACTGTACAAACACTGGCAAAAATTGCAAATGTTTTGCGTGTTGATTTATATAAATTATTTATTATTGAAGAATAATCATTCTCGTACTTTATTTTCTTTTCCATCTTTAAGTCTTTTAATGTTTTCACGGTGAAGCCAGATTACATAAATTGCTGCAACTAAAGCATAAATTATGTATGCAATCGGTGCATTCAAAAACCACATAATAAGCGGAGAAAGTGCGAGAGCAATAATTGAACCTACAGAAACGAATTTTGATATCCAAGTTACAATTCCCCAAACAGCTGCAATAATTAAACCGGCCTGCCAATTTAGCGCCATAAGAGTTCCTACACCTGAAGCTACCGATTTTCCGCCTGTGAAGTTTA
This sequence comes from uncultured bacterium, assembly GCA_902489575.1. GTDB lineage: Bacteria > Cyanobacteriota > Vampirovibrionia > Gastranaerophilales > Gastranaerophilaceae > Zag111. Next base: position 14,008 of record CABUAQ010000036.1, on the reverse strand, counting down.
AAAATACTGATTTACTGTGTCCTAAAATTACACACAAAGCTGCAATTACGGGGAGTAATCCTATTTGAGTATGTACAGTTGCAAGATGAGCAGTAATAGCTACAGGCAGAGCACCTTTTAGAGCATCTAAGAACATTACGATAAAGAACCATTTTTTACCCATAACACGCTTAACATTAGTTGCGCCTGTTGAACCGGAACCAAGTGTTCTAATATCTTGACCGGTAAATAATTTTACAACAATATATCCTGTAGGAACTGAGCCTATCAAATATGATGAAGCAGTTACAAGAGCAATTTGTCTCAGAATTTCTGTATACATAAATCTTTTTCTCCAAAATCTTTGCGCTTGAAGATTATAACATATTTTAATTGCCCTTGGCAATTTATAAAATTATTTTAAAACATAAATTTTCAATAACTGTTTGTATATTCATTGCCGGAGTTAATGAAAGTTGTCGTTTTGCGTCTTCTACATAGTTTAAATCTTTTATTATTTTATAAAAAAGACATTTATTATTTGTGTTAGTTTTCATTATTGTATACATGTAATTTTGAATTTGGGTAAGAATTTCTTTTGGTTCATTTTCCGATACGAGTTTGTATAAATTGGTTTCGAAATCAAGGATATTATTTTTATTTATTGTCCAATAATTTGATATAACATTTTCTACTATATCAAAATTATAATTTTCATTTACTGTTGACGGTATAAAAAATGATTGGGCACGGGACACAACTGTTGAAATTATATCTGAACGATCTTTTGTTAAAAATATAAAAGTTGTATTTGCAGGAGGTTCTTCAAAAGTTTTTAAAAGGGCGTTAGAGGTTGCCTCCGGAAAATTTAGTTGATTAAGCGGGAGAAGGTTTCCGTCTTCATCTCTATCGCAGAAAATATAAACTCTATGATAATCACTGGATATTGAAAGCTCATTTATAATAGCTTTTGCTTGATTGATATTTATGTTCTTTTTGCCCTTTGATGAATCTTCTTCTGCAGTTCCTGTTTCTTTGAAATCAAGTCTTGTGTAAATTTTAACTGCGGGGTGAGACTGTTCTTTTATCCAGCGGCAGTTTATACAATTGCAGTTTTGAGATTTGTCTTGATTGCAATTTAGAAGTCTTGCAACTTCAAGTGCCAATTCACATTGAGATTGGATATCCGGTCCCCAGAATAATAAACAGTGGCTGATATTTTTATCAGGGGAATTGATTCCGTTTGTAAAATATGATAAAAGTTTCGGGTATTTTTGCTGTATATTGCTATTGTAATATTGCATATTCTACCTCTTTTTCGATATCAAGTAATGCTTGTCCTGATTTAATTTTATATTCAGTCTCCGTAAGATTTTGTTTTAATTTTACAAGATTTTTTAATGATGTATTTTTTAACTTTTGAACTTCAAGTTTTACGCGGTATGGGTGCATGTTTATCAATTTTGCAATTTCATCGGGTGAGTGTTTTAAGCTATACGCTTTGATTTGAATTTTACCGTGCAAAAGGGTATGAAGGACTGACAATATTTCAAGCGGATGTTTTTTTGTTAAAAGTTTTTGATATTCTTCAAGTGCTTTTATTTTGTTTTCAGAGATTAGGTAATCTGCAAAAGCAAATAAATCTTCGTTTGTTACACAAATTTCTTTTACCATTTTTTTTGTAACAGGTTTATCGTCAGCATAAATTTTTAATTTCTCCAATTCAGAATCAAGCATTCTTAAATTAGAACCTATTTGAATTAGAATTTCAGATGCAATTTCATCAGTTATTTTTAAGTCTTTTGATTTTCCTTGTTGTTTAATCCAGGTTTCAAGTTCAGCTGTTTTGTAAGATGGAATTTGTGCGAATTCTTTTACGTTGTACTTTGATAGAAGTTTGAAAAACTTTTTGCGTTTATCTATTTTTTTTTGGCTATCATGCGGTATTTGTGCAACAAAAACAATGTCAAGATTCTCACTGCAAGAATCAAGAGCTTCTGTGATTTGAGCTATTTGTTTATCATCGAAAGCCCCGTCTTCTGAGGATTTCCCGCTAAGGTACGATAAACAATTTACTTCAATAAGCATTTTTCCGAACATCATAGGCTGGGTTCTTATTGTTGCAATAAGATCCGGAAATTTTAAATTGTTAAATGTTTTATAGCTCATCTCAATAAAATTTTTATCAAGACCACTTTTTAATTTCCTGATTTCGTTTGATATATTAAATTCTTCATCCCCATAGAAAAAATAAATCATAATTATATTTTATAGAAAAATTACGTTAAAGTAAACAGATGTTGTATTTATAAAAATATAAATTAAGTCGTATAGACTACGAAAGCATCAGATTGTTATTATAGATATATTCGTATATTCTCTAATTATGCTCGTAGGTACGAAAAAAGAGATAATGAAAAGGTTTGGTGCGAAGGTTAAAATGTATAGAACTTTGGCTAAACTGACACAAGAACAACTTGCGGAAAGGTGTGAGTGTTCTGCTCAAACAATTTCCGGTACAGAAACCGGTTATAGTTTTCCTTCATCAAATATTTTATTTCGTATTGCCGAAGTTCTTAACGTTCCTTTGGTTTATCTTTTCAATTTTGGCGATGATGTTAATATACATAATAATGAAAAGATTTCTTTGCTTTTGACTACTTTTAATAATCTTAATGAAACCCAGCAAAATGTATTATTGACGGTTATGCAAGAATTGGTTCAATCAAATGAAAATGAAATTAAAAAGTAAATTTTTGCAAATTTTTTATTGATATTTCGGATTAGAATTGCAAAAGTATTTGAGTTTGTTTAATATAAATACAGTTGTAGTTAGTACGAGTGTGATTATATTATGAGGAGTCAAATATGGGAGAAAATAATTTAACCGAGGAAGAAAAGGAGATACTGCTGCTTCTTGCACAGGGCAGAACTCAAAAGTATGTTGCAGAAATAGTTAATATTCCTTATGCGAAATGCAGGGCAATTGTTAAAAGTGCTTGTGAAAAGCTTGATGCAATAAATTTAACAGATTGTGTTGTAAAGGCTGTGAAGGCTGGTTATATAAAATAAATAATAAATTTTTATACTACAAAAGACTCATCCAAATCAGGATGAGTTTGTAATTTTTGATTTAATAAACAACTAACTTAAAATATCTTCTAAAATTTCAGCATTACGGGAAGCGTTTTGCAGTTGTTGTTTAGAAACTCTTCGCATATAGTTTCTTAAAGCTTGTCTGATTAGTTCACTTCTGGAACAGCGTTCGGTATCTGCTAATCCGTCTACCTTATTTAAAAATTCATCAGGCATTGTTACCAAAATCTTAGCCATATTTAACCCTTTCTTACACATGCTTATTATAACATGCTCGCTAAGTTTTATCAAGCAAATATTGTCCGGTCAGGCTTATCTGTTTTGATATTGTCAAAACTTGTTAAATGAATACTATTAAATGGAAAGGAGAGTTAAAATGGAAGAAAATCAAAAATCAGAAGAATCTGTAAAAATCAGAGAGGAGATACGTCCAATGTGTGCCAATCATCCTATTATGAAATCCTTAATGGTAGGATTATTAATCTTTTTAGGTGCATTTTGTGCGTTTTATGTAGTTGCAGATTGGCATTTAAAATCATTGTTAAGACCGACATTTGGTTCAGGTTTTGGATCTTCCCCGAGAAGAATTGAGCATATGATGAAAAAAGAAATGAGAGCTATGGATCATATGTTGCAATCTGAAAAAAAGTTTGCACAAAGAACCGGAAACATTATCCATATGCAGCAGTCCGCCGGGGGATATAAAATCGCCATTGATTTAAGAGCTTTTGATAACAATGAAAATAATGTTCAGGTTACTACTAATGGAAATATTTTGACAATTAACGGACGATCTATTAGAAAATCAAAAAATAATGAACAGATTTCAGAATTCCAACAAAACTATTTATTTGGCGACAATGTAAGATTGAGTGATTTAACTAAAGAAACACAGGGAAATTATTATATAATTACAATCCCTATTGACGATAATGATTAGCTTTTAGTATCGATACTTAATAAGGGGTGAATTTCATCCCTTATTTTTGTTCTTTTTCCTGTTGGTATCCAAAGTTTTTTAAAATATTTTGTTTTTTGCGCCAATCTTTTTCAACTTTTACCTGAAGTTCAAGAAAAACTTTTTTTTCTACTATTTTTTCCAATTCAAGACGGGCTTCTGTTCCGATTTTTTTCAAAAGACTTCCGCCTTTTCCTATTAGAATACCTTTTTGACTTTTATGCTCACAAAATATGGATGCAGAAATCTTATCAATGGTTTCTTCTTCTTTGTATTTATCAACTTTTACCGCAACAGAATGTGGAATTTCGTCTGATGTATTTAATAGAATTTTTTCACGAATAATTTCTTCTGTTACATCACGCATAGTTTCTTCTGTTACTATGTCTTCCGGATAAAGAGCTTCTCCTTGTGGTAATTTTTTATAGATATTTTTAATAAGTGTATCGATATTTCTTCCTGTTTTTGCAGAAATTCTTACAACAGGCAGATTTTCACTAAATAGAGTTTTATAAGTTAAAAGATTTTCTTCAACTTTTTCAGTTTTTTTAATTTTGTCGACTTTATTCATAACAATAATAATCGGGATATTAGTTTGCAAAAGGTTTTGTGCAATCCAGTTATCTCCCTTGCCGGCTGGCTCAGAACCATCAACGAGAAATAAAATTACGTCTGCATCAGGTACTGCAACCTTGGCTTCATCCAGCAAGAATTCTCCAAGTTTATTAAGCGGCTTATGAACCCCGGGGGTATCAACGAATACGATTTGCCCTTCGGGATTTGTTAAGATTCCTTTAATTCTTTTTCTTGTGGTTTGAGCTTTGTCTGTTGTGATAACAATTTTTTGCCCCAGTATTTGGTTTAAAAGTGTTGATTTACCTACGTTTGGGCGCCCTATTATTGCTACGAATCCGCTTTTCATAAACAGATTGTAACATAAATCTTATTTTTTTTTAATAAACTGGCAAAAATTTTTACTCTCAGGTATTATATAATTAAGAATGTGTAGTTGTTAGATTAGTGGGAAACCAATGATAAATAAAAAACATATTGTTATTGCAGCAGTTTTGGCGTTGTTATCAACAGGATTTAATCCTGTACAGGCTGATACATCAAACAGTTTATTGCAGATGGATGTTAAAAGATCCGCTGTTGCAAATACTGTCGATGTTACTTTTTATACAACAGCAGGTGCTGCTAATTCTGTAGTTACAAGGAAATCTAACAATAGATATGTGGTACTTCTTCCAAATACATCAAGTTCAGCTTCCGTAACCCCTGGTTTTGGTGCGGTTAAGGATATGATTACTGATATTGAAGTAAAACATGTCAATGACGGAATTGGCGGTTATACAAAAATTACTTTTGCGACAACAAAACCCATTAATATTAAAACCTCTGTAAAGAAGACATCACCGCTTACACAGGCTCAAAAAGATTATAAAGCTATTATTGCACAGAATAATACAAAACCTGCTGTTCAACAAACTCCACAAGCAAAACAACAGTCTGCTGCGACTCCTGCAAAACCAGCAGTCAATGCTGCTTCCCATGCGGCTTCTAAACCGCCAGAAAAAGTGCAAAAACAGGTATCTGTTCAACCAAAAACTGATAATCAGCAAGCTCAAGCCCAGAAAACTACACAATCTAAAATTATTGCAGTGCCAAAAATTGTTCCTATAGATGCTCCAAAGGCGAAATCTGCTCCTCAAACCAAAAATTCAAAAGCTCTTGAGCTTCAGAAACAACAAAATCAACAAAAACCTGTACAACAAATGAAACCTAAAACTAAAGCAGCACAGTCTGTTGATGATTATGTTCCGAAAATGAAGTTTGATGAAAACGGCAAACGCATTTTGGATTTGGAACCAAGGGTATCACATAAAGTTGTTGCTGAAAAACCTGCAAAAGCTCCGGTATTGGATCCAATATTTAACGTTGATGAAAATAATCAAATTCAACTGCCGGCAGCCGGATTATCATCATCAAACGAGGCTGGTACTCCTGTTGCTGAGGTTGCGGATATTCCTGCGGAACAAAATTCTTCTGATAATCATTTTCATTTCCCGCTTTGGATACTTGCAGCAGGCGGTTCTATCGTGGCACTTGGAATTGTATACCTTGTAATTGATGCAATGTCGCATGCTAATGAAAAGGATAAAGCAAGGCTTAATTCTTTCTTTAATATGTCTTCCAGAAATCAGGCAAAAAGACGCAGACGCGAATATTATGATATTGTAAATGATAAAGAGTTATCTTGGCAAGAAAAATATAAACGCTACACAGAAAAAGAAGAAGAACGTAAGCCTAATAAAAATCCTTCTGAAATGTCTTATGTCACAGATATGTCCGGTTTGAAAAAATCTATTACAATGCCGGCGGAAGAAAACAATCAGTCAAGCAAACTTCAAACAATATCAGGAAATCATTCCGAAATGAATTCGGGTACAGTGTTTGACGGTATTCGGAATAAAGAAAAAACTCATGAGCAAATTGTGAGTGAAAAACTTCAGGCAAAAATTTCTCAAATGGAACATGCTCTGGCTCAAACTCCTAAACTTCAGGAACCGGAAGAAATTGCTAACGTGGTTAAATCGGAGGATGATGCTATTGTGAACAAGCTTTCTGAGATTAAGTTGAAGTCATTCGCAAAACCTCTTACCCTGAAAGAAACAAACAGAACTCTTGCTCAGGAAGAGAAAAAATTATCAAGGAATAAATCCTATAAAGAAGGCAGATTTGTCAAATTGAAAAATTCACCGCTAAGTGTTAATAAGCGTAAATCAGCGGCATCAGACCTTGAGGTTTCAGATCTGATTGATACAGGTAACAAGTATTTAACTAATAATGGGGAAATGAAAATGAACAAGGAAAATGAAAACTATTTACTATCTTCTCTGGATGAGTATTTATCAATTTTAGATAGTGAAGAAAAATCCGGTACTGCAACAATTTCAAAATCAACAGTAGCAGATTCTCTGTCTCAGATGCGATCTTCAAATATTGCAATGAGCCGTTCAGGGGTAACTAATCCTATTGCAAGAGGAGCTAACCCTATGACAAGAGCAGAAAAACCAATGCCTTATATGAATGGGTTGATTGTTAAATCAGGTTACAATATTGATTCTGAAAAAGGTTTTTATGTTGTAAACATTGATGGGGTTTCAGCTTTGGTTGGAAGAATTAAAGACAGTATCTTTATTTTGAAAAAATTTGACCATGTTGTAGATAAACCAATTCAAGTTAGACCTGATGATGCTAATGTTTACATCGTAAGAGTTGGCAAATTCAAATGTTTGGTGGATGTATCAAAAGACAAAATGGGGACACTTATTGAAATCTAGATTTCCTGTAAAAATAGCCCGAGGAAGTTGTACGGGTGTGTCGAAGAATGTATAAGAAATTTTTACTTGTTTGTTTAATAATAGGTGTGAGCTTTGTATGCTGTTACAATATTTTTTCTCGAAACAGCAAGCAGCAAATGGTTACAATCCAGTTTTCATCTTGGGGTTCAGAATCTGAATTAAGGATTTTGAAGCCCATTTTGATTGATTTTGAAAAAGATAATCCCGATATTAAAGTTGAATTTTTACATATCCCCCAGAATTATTTTCAAAAATTGCATTTGTTATTTGCATCTAATACTGCACCGGATGTTCTTTTTATAAACAATCAATATTTACCTGTATATGCTAATGCCGGAGTTTTGGAGAGTCTTGATGAATACGGATTTGAATTTAGTGATTATTACGACAAATCCGTAGATGCCTTGAGCTGGGAAGGTAATAATTACGGAATTCCACGTGATATGTCTAATCTTGTGATTTATTATAATAAGGATATCTTTGATTATGTTAGAATTCCTTATCCTAACAATAATTGGACAGTCGAAGAATTTTTGTCTATTGCCAGGGGGATAACTAAAAATTCTGAAATGTTCGGGGTCTCATTTGAGGATGAACCTTTGTATTATCTTCCTTATTTAACAACATTTGGAGCATTTGATTTTGAGAATTTTAATGATTCTAAAATGCAGAAAGGTTTAAATTTTTATGCCGATTTGCGTGGGAAATATCATGTTGCTCCTCGAAAAGAGGAGGCTGCAAGTGCAACAATGGCGCAGATGTTTTTACAAGGAAAATTGGGGATGTATTTATCCGGAAGATGGATGGTTCCAAAGTTTCGTGAAGAAGCAAAATTTGACTGGGATGTTGCAGAGTTTCCGAAAAATGGCGCAGGTAGTGTTATCCCGCTGGATGCATCAGGTTGGGCAGTGGCGAAGTCTTCTAAACATAAACCTCAGGCAGTGAAACTTATTAAATATTTAGCATCAAAAGAAAGTTCTGAAAAATTTGCCCAAAGTGGCTTGATTGTGCCGGCAAGAATTGAGGTTGCTAATTCAGTATATTTTCTTGATGGTAAAAATCCGAAAAATGCCAGAGTTTTTTTGACTTCGGCTCAAAATGCTATACCAACTCCTGCCGGTATTCATTTTCGTGAAGTTTTGGATAATTTGAAAATAAAAACAGAATATATGTTCAATAATAAAAAATAATTTATTTTTTAATCATTTTCAAATATCTTTGACATTGTTGAATCTTATCATACCCTAGAAGGGTTCCTAAAATAAAATCCTGTTCAGGAGTATATTCGTTTAATTTGGGTTGATTAAATGATTTTATAACATTTATACAGTCCGGATTTCCGAAGAAAACATTGATTTTTTTGTTATCTACTTCCTGTATTAGGTATGAAATTTTCTCACGTTCAAGGCGGTTTACAATAACTTCGCGATTTGTTTGCTTTTCAGTTGTTAATATTAAGTTACGTAATCCTTTTTTGAATTCGTAAATATGATGTGAAAAAACTCTAAGTTCATTCCATTGTTTTGTTGTAGGAGCTGCTTTTAGTCCTTGAAAACATTGTTGCGGGGCATAATACCCATTATTTGTTGCAATAATTCTCATATATCCTCTTTGTTAGGTTCACCTTACACTTTTATTTTATAACAATATTTGACTTTTGTCCAGCAGATTGGGTGATTTTTAATTTAATCTTGTTTATTATATAATTGGTTTATGAATTTAGATAGCCGGATAGATAGTATTTTATCGCCTGTAGCGAATAAAATTTCAGGATTAATTTTTTCACATGTAACTATTCACGGTGTTCATGTGGAATTTTTGATTGTTTTGTTGATGATTGCGGCATTTTATTTTACTTTTAGAACACGATTTATTGGTTTTTGGGGGTTTAAGCACGCTATTAACCTTATTACAAAAAAATATAAACATGATGACAATATTGTTAGAAAAAAACATGGAGAAGTTTCATCGTTTCAAGCGTTAACAGCTACAATCTCAGCATCAGCTGGCATGGGGAATGTTGTTGGTTCTGCTTTAGCTGTTTCTGTTGGAGGTCCGGGGGTAATTTTTTGGATGATTATTGCCGGAATTTTTTCTATGGCATTAAAATTTGCGGAAGTCCTTCTTGGGCTAAAGTTCAGACAAATTAATAAAGACGGAACATCGTCAGGTGGTCCTATGTATTATATTATTAATGGGCTTCGTGCTCCGTGGATTAAGCCGTTTGCTCCTTATCTTGCAAAAATTTATGCTGTATGTTGTGTGTTTGCGATGATTGGGGGTTGGAATTTGTTCCAAATTAATGCAATTACAACACAGATATCCAATGTAACAGGATTGTTCTCAGGGCAACGTTGGGTTTTTGGGCTTATTGTTGCTGTTATAACTTATGTTACAGTAATTGGCGGGATTAAGTCTATTGGTAAGTTTACATCAAAAGTTACTCCTGTAATGTGTTCTTTATACATTTTATCAGCATTTATAATTTGTTTATTAAACATTCATCACATTCCACATACAATTGCGCTTATTATAAAGGAAGCTTTTCAACCGAGTGCGGTTGGGGGGGGAGTTTTTGCGTGTATGTTATGGGGGTTTCGCAGGGCAATGTTTGCAAATGAGGCAGGGCTTGGTACTGCTCCTATTGCATTTTCTGCGGTAAAAACAAGCAAGCCTGTTGTTCAGGCATTTATTGCAATGCTGCAGCCGTTTGTAGATACGGTTATTGTTGGTTCTGCAACTGCATTTATTATTGTTGTTACAGGTGCTTACCTAAATACTTCAGGTATTGAGGGGATTGAATTAACTTCAAAAGCTTTTGCATCTGTTTGCCCGTTTTTCCCTGTATTGTTAACTTTTATGGCAAGTTGTTTTGTATTGTCAACAATGCTTTGCGGTTCGTATTACGGAACAAAAAGCTGGACATTTTTATTTGGGGAATCAAAATTTACAACCCGTACTTTCCAGATTATCTATTGTTTGTTTATCATTATCGGCTCTGCAATGAACTTGAAAAGTGTTGTAAATTTATCTGATGCATTTACTTTATTTTTAGCTGTTCCTAATTTGATTGCAGTATTTTTATTATCTGATATAATAATGAAAGAATTGAAACGATATTGCAGAAAATATGATATCGGATTTTTTAAAAATGAACAACAATAGTGAGGAGAGAATAATAAATGATTAAAAAAGGTTGTTTAGATATAGTTCAATCTAAATGTGAAAATTGTCAGGATTGTATCTTAGCTAAAACTCGTAAGAATGTTGTATTCTCAGACGGGAATCCGGAAACAGCAAAGATAGTTCTAATCGGTGAGGCACCTGGGGAAAATGAAGACGAAACAGGTACACCATTTGTTGGCAGAGCTGGTCAGTTGTTGAATAAATTTTTGGAAGAAGCCGGTATTTCAAGACAGGATGATTTGTATATAATAAATACCGTGAAATGCCGACCGCCTGAAAACAGGATTCCAACAGATGTTGAAAAGGCTATGTGTGAAAAATATATGAACGCTCAGATTGATATTATGAATCCGAAGGCTATAATTTTCTGTGGTGCAACTTCGTTAAAATCTTTTTGGTCTGATAAAAAGGTTCAAATTTCAAAAGTTCGCGGGAATTGGTTTAATGTAACTGTTAATGGTAAGGAATATAAGGCCATGGCGATATTCCATCCGTCATACCTGTTAAGAAACCATTCAATGGAAGAAGGTTCTCCAAGAAGATTGATGCAGCAAGATTTAGCTGTTATTAAGTCTGAAATTCTTGGGGAAGTTAAGGTGTGTCCCTCCTCCAACCCTTTCAGTAAGGAAATGGCTTTGGTGTAGCGGGGATTACAGCCAAACAAAACTTTTATTATAATTTTTAATGGACACTGTGTATTTTTTACATAGTGTTCATTTCTATTGGATAATTTATTAAAATAATGTTAATATAAGTTAAACATTTCAGATGTTTGTTATAATAAAATTATGAGCGATATTGAAAAAAAATATGAAGATTTTATTTCGACAGTAAGTCATGAATTGCGAACTCCGTTGACATCTATCCGTGGTTTTTCTCAAACTATGCTGGCGTCTTGGGATAAATTGGATGATGAAAGTAAGAAGAAGTTTATAAAAATTATTGAGGAACAGTCAAACAGACTTATTCACCTTGTTGAAAATATGCTTTCTGTTACAAAGCTTCAGGCAAGTGGAAATAATTTTGTCTATAACGAACTTTGTATAAAAAATCCTATAGAACAAATAATTTCTATTGTTAAAACTCAGTATCCGTCTCATAAATTTGAATTTCAATATTGTGAAAATTTACCGCCTATTTTTGTTGATAAGGATAAATTTCAGCAAATTATGACAAATTTAATTGAAAATAGCGCGAAGTATTCAATAGAGGCAGGTGTGACGCAAATTTTAACTTCTATAAATGGTAACAATGTTGTTATTAAAGTTTTAAATAATGGGATAGGAATTGATCAAGCTGATTATGATAAAATTTTTAAAAAATTTGCAAGAATTGACAATCCTTTAACACGCAGAGTTCAAGGCAGCGGGTTGGGGTTATACATTACAAAAAGTCTTGTTGAGAAAATGGGCGGAGAAATTAGTGTAAATTCTGTTGAATTAAACGATGGTTCAGGACTTAGTCAGATTACGTTTACGCTTTTGTTGCCTGTAAAAAGCCTTGAAGAACAAGCGAGGTTGAAATGCAATCAGTAACTTTAATTATTGATAAAAGATTAGAGCTTTCTACAAAGTATAAAAAACTTTTGGAATCAGATTGTAATTCTGTCATTATTTCAAAAGATTTGATTACAGCGATTAAGCTTATTCAGGATAAAGAGCCCGATTTAATTATAATTTCTGATAGTTTTGATGATGATTTATCGGATTTTTGTAAGCAGGTTCGGGCTTTAACGTATAATATGCGTCCTGTAATTGTTGCAATGTCTAAGTCTGCTGATTTTAATGACAGAATTAAAGTTTTAGAAAGCGGGGCGGATGATTTTTTGTCTGAGCCTGTAAATTCTGAGGAATTCAGGATAAGAATGAATGCGCATCTTCGCAGGGAATTTGAAACAAATCTTGAAAGCAGACAGCTTTTGCCCAACAAAAACTATAGTCTTCGAGCAATGAAACGCAAATTGTCTGATAAGCAAGATTGGGCGATGCTTTATATCAGTATAGAAAATTTTGAAAGTTATAAACAAGCTTATACCCAGCTTGCCTCTGATAAACTTTTACAAACTTATGCAGCTATAATTCAGGCTTCGCTTGGTGAAAATGATTATTTGGGAATGCTATCTGAAAGTGTTTTTCTTGTAATAACAGATACTTTCAAGGCTGAACGACTTGCCAGGTTTTTAATTTTTGCATTTGACTCAGTAGCAGCAAAGTTCTATGCTGAACATGATTTGGATAGAGGGTATATGATTTTGCAAGGGGATGAATTTGCGGGACGACGTGCTAATTTTGTCCATTCAACTATTAGTGTTGTGACAAATGAGTTTACAAACTATAAAGATACAACTCAGCTTTTGAATACTCTTGTGCATATTCATAATATGGCTGATGTCCCAAATCGCTCAAATTATTTGATGGAACGTCCAAAGTTAGAGGGGCAAAATTCTGTATTGGATAAAGAATATAATAATAAAATTTTAATTTTCGAACCGGATGAAGCATTAGGAGTTTTACTTCATACTATTTTAAATTTACAAGGGTATGACTCTGAAATTGTCAGTGAATATGAACTGCCTGAAAGAGATTTTGTTCCCGCATTAATGATTGTTGATGCCGGAGATTTGGAAAAGAAAAACGGGCTAAATTTGTGCTATAAAATTAAGCAACAGGAAGATTTAAAGAATTCAAAAATTATTGTTACTTCAATTATTCATGATAAGGAATTAGTATTAAATACAGGTGCGGATCTGTATTTGCCAAAACCATACGAAATGCCGCAGCTTATAAAATGGGTTAACAATTTTATTAAAGAATTTAATGCTTGATATTGAATTTTCAATTGTTAACCCAATGTGAATTTGTCAAAAAACCTACAAGGGCTGAGTTTTACAGTTTAGGAGAAAACTCAAAATCCTGAGAGGTTTTAATTTCGATCGGGATGAATGGTTTAATTTCAGCTTGCCCGCCTTTTACAAATCCGAATAATGCAATTGGAGCAAGAATAATTAATAGACCACAGCCAAGACAAACTTTTGGCCATGTTTTTTCTTCTCCGACAAAATTCTTTGTAAAGTCAATCTGGTGAGCGGTGTTGTTTGTATCAAAAACTTCGCCGCCTGCTATAGTCAGCTCTCCTGGTATTCCTACAAATCCTGCCTTTTTAACTTGAACAACATTAAGGGTTGCGCGATCTCCTTTTTTAAAAACAACAATATCATTGATTGTTATATCTTTATCAATCACAGCCTCAATTTTTGCTCCTGTGGTCACATTTTTACTGTTTTGCTCGGTGTTAACAGTAACAGGGATCGTCGTGCCTGATTTAACTTTAACGGAATTTGTTTTTGCGCAGCCGGGCAAAATTATCAGTTGAAATATAAACACAAAGCTTAAAAAAGTTGCTAAAAATTTTTTCATTTTTTCAT
>CABUAQ010000035.1 GCA_902489575.1 uncultured bacterium | reverse complement strand
TGTTGACCGTGTATAGATTGCTCTTTTGCTCGCCGCCGATAAACCGCTTCGAGATCGTTATGTACCCACCGCTTTCAAGCGAACGCAAAACTTTTCTGCAAGTAGATGCACACATCGAACAGCTTTTCGCAATCATTGGCACCGACCAAAAACTTTGCCCCGCCGAGTCCTTTGCACGAACAAGAAAAGAATAAACGATAAACTCGTTGGGCGATAACCGTTCATCAAAAATCCTGTTCGGCAAAAGAAAAAATTGACCGCTGCAATTTTTACGCATACGAAACCCTCCTTCCAAATTATTCGAGAGAATATTTTTATAAAGTGAAAACCAAAAAGAAAAGACACCGTTAAAAAACTCCCTCTACTATACGGAGAAAAATCCCCGTTTTGTTCGGGTGTTTTTCAAAATTCTTTACACCTTGTTTACATTTAATTTCACCATAGAAAAAATGCCCCTCTATAATACAGAGAAAAATTCAAGTTTTGTTGATGTGTTTTGAGAAAAAATTTATAAAAAATAACCAGCACTTTAAAAAATGCAGGTTGTGAATAAATAATCCGATTATCGTTTTAATAAGCTGAATACTTAACTGATTACTTGCTGGTCGAATGATAAATACTACTTTTTGAAAAAATATGAAGGTGTTATAACAACAACGCAAACAAGGATTTAATAAAAAAGATGCAATGGAGCAGTCAAATCGACTGCTCCATTGCATCAAGAGATAAAAAATTGTTTTGCATGCGAGCAATATTTTACTTTCGCAAATGTAAATATTTCTGTTGCATTATGTATATAATCTCAAATACAATTTTGTGCATTAATCGATTTTATATTATTAATGAATTCCGTTAGACTTATTTCATTTATGTTTTCCAATGAACAATCATATTCTGCATTAAAAACTCCAGAAGGTGTTTTTTGCTTGAATTTGGGAACATCTTTTGCTTTAAAGATTTTCATTTTTGATTCAATATAATTTTTTTCGAATTTCATAGAAATTAATCTTGATTTAGAAGTACTTCTTAAGGTTTTTAATATTTTTATTAAATGCTCAGGATCATTTTTATAATAGTTTTTCATTTCAATTAGTAAATCAAATAATGAAATTCCAGAATCATCGTATCGCAGCATAAAAGATATAATATAAATATCATATAAATTAGTCGTAAGTTGTTCGTGTTTAAAATGATGTATTCTTTCAGGTTTTATTGTAGACTTCACTTCGATTTTTAGAGTGTCAGATATAGAAAAATCAAATTTCAATTTATCTCTCGATTGCCAGTATTTGCCTAAATCTAAACTGTTTTGAAAATATTTAATTGCATACAATTCGGCAAACAAGCCTTGTAATTCAATTTCACTCGGCTCATTTTTAATTGAGAAAAAATTAACCATGGTTCTAAACACATTTAATAAATGTTGTTCAGAGTAATCGCCTTTAAGAATAAAAAGAATTGATAACTCAAGAAATAGTGAAATCTCATCCGCTTCCTTGGAATAACATTTTAATACATGAACTGTAGATGTAATAGTTTTTCCGTCCAAATTATATGTTACAGAAACATTGCACTCCAAACTTAACATTTTTGTTTTTTGCATAATTTGATTATGGTTTGGTGTGGAAGAATTTATCACCATAGCACAATTTCCACTTTTATCACGACCTACAAAAACATTATCAGTATATTTTAAAAGTGAAAAATCACAGTCGATACCAGAATTGTTATTAAACTTTTTATTAAATAATTCTACTATACTCATTGCTTTTCCTCAATCAAGCTTGTATTACCAAATTTGTTAGTTTTTCAATAATTTCTTTAGGAATATGCAAAGCTAACATCGGACTTACTATTCCTGTGATATTGTCTTCAATTATGTGAATCTGAAGCTGCATTACGCCGTCTCTACAAAACTCGTATCTATCACCTTTATAAATAGCTGGAATATTTAATTCCTTAGGCCTACGACCAACCATATAATTGTCGATATGACCGTTATTTATATCATAATGAGAATGTTTACCATCCCTCATCCATATCACATCGATCTTAGGTGAGAGTCCTTTTCCTTTCAGTATTGTAGATAACTTATTGATAACGCCATTATTTAGTTTACAGTTGTTTGGAAATATAAATTTATCCAGTATTTCAGATTTCACGAGACTAAACTCTATGTTTCTAATAATAACATAAGGCGCACCATTGCCATGTCTTTCTGTAGTAATTAAATCCTTATGTGACCTTCTAAACAATTTCAATATTTCGTTGTTGCTGTTTATAAACTGTTGGTCTGTTAAGAAGTCTCTTTGCATATTCCATAACGAAAAAGCATAATTTTCCGTTTTTGCAACATTAGTTCTAGTCATTCTTAGATTATCAGAAAGCATAAAGACTCTTGCCATATCTTTAAATCTAGTACCCTGAAGATTGGTTTCTCTAACTGTATCCCAAAGGTCCTCTTCATGATCCCGTATTGCTTGAAATTCTTTTATTATTTTTTCAACAGCAAAGACTCTACACAAGTCAAGATATTTTGTTTTATATCCAAACCATCTTGCACGTTGTTGAACTGTATCAGCAGCTGAAATACCTTTGGCTGTTCTTATAATATATGTTATTACAAGTCCTTTTAAAGTTAGACCTCTTCCAAGCATTGCCCCACCGATATATATGTTATAATCATAAAACTTATCTGCTCCACTTGATACTTTATCGCCATTAACAATATGTAAATAACAAGTTTCTATTGCTTCAATAATAAGTCCTTCTAAATCATTGAATGGGGGAATATCCTTAATTGTTTTAGCATATTCATTATATGCTGATAATAAGATCTTTATTAAGTCATGGTATGCTATATCATTTTTATTTTCTGAAAGACTTCTCCAATTTTCAATAAGATCATTTACTTTATCATAAACTTTCTTATGATCGGCTTTTAATTGACTGGGATGAACAAGCATCGATAATTTTTTTTGAGAAGTATTACGATATTTATTAATAGCGCATGCTACAAAAAACATAGATATTGCTAGAACAAAAGAATCGGGCATACCTTCATCTAAAAGTGATTCTTCTTTTGCAGATATTTCTTTTATATATTTACCACTGCTATGAAAAACATTTAAGCCACAATATCCTTTTCCAGGATCTACTAAAATACCAAAGTCTGGTGAAAGCACATCTAAGGTGTTGATTAGTAAGTTGGCTTGAGGAGTAGCGGTAACAGAAACAAAACAGTGCCTATTTATTTTCTGCTTTAGTTTTTCTATGGATTCATAAGTGGCACTTTTTTTATTTTTATTTACAAGAGTGTTTAATGAGGCTTCATCACCCTCGTCATCAATTATTAATACTGGTTCCTCAGCTAATGACGAATTGGTAAACATATTATTCGCAATAAAGTCAATTTGAGTTGTATTCTTTAATGCGACCACAATTATTTTCTTTCCCATTATTTGAGTGAATTGTTTTATACTTTTTTCGTTTAATTGATCTCTATAATCAGTAGTGTCTAAAACAACAACATCATTATCATCGCCAAAATATTCCACAATTCTTTCTCTGTTTTGTTTAACTAATGGTTTTTTTGTACCACCCAAAACAACTACAATATCATAACCATTGTCAAATGCTAAAGCAGTCAACGAGATGAAATTTGAAGTTTTGCCGCTTTGCACTTTACCAATAACAATTCCTGTACGTTGGCATATGTCATCTTTTTCTGGATTTGGACAATATCCCAATGTTTTTGCGGCGTTTTGCAATATTTGGTCTACACCATCTTCTGGAATGCCATCATTAATAAGGTATTCTCTAATAACATCAGAATATTTTCCATCGATATTTACCATCCATGTTTTGTCATTAGCCCTATTGTAGTTCATAGTAACTAAATCTTCAGTCATTACAAATCACCTCTCATAACACTTTTGAGAATCTCATTCATTTTCATTCTTATTGTACCGGCATCTATCTTGCCATCGACACTGATTCTTCTAGCTTCAATTTCTGACAACGCTAATGCAAATGTGAATTGCTGCATAATTACTAAGAACTGTGGATCATCAATATACGGCTTGAAAAAAGGATGTCGAATATTCCATTCAATTATGTACGTATTTTCATTGCTGGCTTTAGTAATATTTAACCATTTTGAATCGGGATTATTCTTTTTCAGTATGAAATTAAATATATATTGTTGATTATTGTGTGTAAAACTAATTTGCTTTCCATCATCACCAATTATTTGAATATCTGCGCTGTCAAAATGTTCTTTCCTGATACTGTCTTGTGAATCTGAAAGAACTTCGACAATATCTTCTGTAATAGGAGTTACTTCAACATTGTCTATAATACCGGCATCTGCGTAGCTATCTACTAATACATCTATTACTGGTTCAATTGGAACTTTTTTACCTTTACGATATTTTTCGGCTTTATCTCTATATTCAGCGGTTATTTCGACTAATTTATCAATTAACTCGTCCTCTAATCCGCCATACCAGTCAAAAGCATCTTTTGTCTGTGTAACAGGCCAGTCATCCATATTTAATTCGCCAATAAGTCTTTGGTATGTAAAGGAGTTTGATTTTTTAAATACCTCTTCCGGTCTATAACAGTTCTCATATCCGCCAACTATTACTCGACCTCTTCTTAAAAGGGTAAAACCCGCTCCGGAAGTACTGCCTTCTTCAAGCAATGCCATAAAACCGTTTACATGATATTCTCTGTTATTTTTGTTTATAATAAATTCGATTTTTTCTTTCCATTCTTTTTTTGTGCCGTCAGGTAATTCTTCAGTTAATATCGGAGGATCTGTATAAAACAATCCCTCCCCATTATAATAGATTTTTATATCTCCTGTTCTTAAATCAACCCTATACATTCCACGTAGTTGATCTTTTGTTTTTCCGATTTGTCTTCCAGAAAGAGTTCTATTAAGATTTGTAATTGTTACAGTTGTTCCGTGTTCTTTCGGACTACATGTTGTTTCGATTACTTCAATTTCTTCATTTTTGTATTTATGAAGCATATCTACATCTATAATTGCTTTATATTTTATATCAGAACCTAATGCAGTAGATTCAACAGACCATTTTGTGCCAAACCAACAAGCGGCAGTTTTTAGACCCATTCCAAACTCGCTTCTTGTCGGGTTCTTAGGCGGGCTATCAAGGATAATTGCTCTTTTGAAATCATAAAAATTCATTCCAAATGCATTATCTTTTATTATTAATTGATACCCATTTCCATCATCCGTATGACCATATTCAATTTCTATATCAAGACCTTTCCAATATTTTGTGTTTTTTAATTGGCTAATATGATCATAATAACTTTGAGTAGAATTATCTACAAATTCAGCAATGGCGGTCCATGGATCATATTTTATATTTTTATATGTAGCGTACACACTAGTTGTTGGTCTAATGTTTATTGTTTTACCCATAATAACCTCCAGTTTTATTTTTGCTTTCCTAATTTAAATAATTCTTTCGCAAATATTTCAATTAATTTTACATTGACTGAATTACCAAGTTGTCTGTAAGTAACAGAATCAATTTCGCTAAACTTATAGTTTTCATCGAAACTTTGTAACTTTGCAGCTTCTTTTGGCGTTATGTATCTATATAGATTTCTTTTTTTATCCCAAATAATCGGTGTGTTTGACATTGCGACTAAAGAAGGAAAATAATTTGGTCGCTTCACTCTTACACCGGATTGCCTGATCTGTATGATGCCCTCTTTGATGCTTTGACAATCTTTTCCGACATTCCATTCGAATTTTTGGTGCAATAGGATTCTGTCTTGCATATGGTGATTTTTAACCCACTCATCAATAAATTTTCTATTGTTCTCATATATTACACGGCTTTTAAGAACTAATAATTTTTTCCAATGGGGCATATCATTAAAGCCTATTTCAGGATCGTTAGTAAATTCTTCTCTTGTATCGATTCCTATTCCAGCTTTATGAATCCAGAAGGGTGTGCCAATGCCTACAATATTGTCTTTGAATTCTTCCCAAATATCTAATAATTCTGATAATTCATCATTAAGGAAATACTTTTTGTCAACTTCTTCATCAATAATATAATCAATGCAGTTTTCAGGACACTTTTCTAAATAATTATCAATAGCTAATGCTTCTCGAGTAATATACCCCTTAGGTAATTTTCTTCTTCTATCTAAATATTCTTTCTTTATTCCAAGAATATAAACTCTATCCCTAATTTGTGGAACGCCAAAATGATGAGGAGATTCTATGATTGGTTCTTCAGTAATAATGAAGCCCAGATTTTTTAGTTCATTACAAACTATCTGCCAATTTTTTTCATTATCAGCTAGATTTCGGACATTTTCTAATATAACAAATCTACATTCGGGATGTTGGTTTAAAATATCTATTATTCTATAAAAAAGTTGACCTCTATCATCTTTAACAACTCCGTTTTCATCCTCTATAATTTTAAATCCATGCCTTTTTCCAGCTTTTGAGAAAGTTTGACAAGGAAAACCACCGCATAATACATCAAACTTTGGAATGCAGTTTTCTTTAACAGCCTTTTTTATGTCACTTCCTACGAAGAATTCTTCATTTGGACAAAAATTATTCTTGTATACTTCTCGGCAAGCTGCATTTATATCGCAAGCATAAACACACTTACCGCCTAAATTGCTCATAGCTTGGTGAAAACCGCCAATGCCACAAAATAAATCTATAAATTTAAAACTTCTGTTTTTCTCCATAATTTCCTCTAAATTTATTATATTTGTTTAATTATAACATTATATGACTTTTTTTTCAATGGGAGTAGTGATCTGTGTTAAATTATGTATATTACTATTATCGCTTGACATTATCACGGAATACCGTTATAATTTGATTAAGGTGGTGGTAGCGTGAATGTTAATTATTTAGTTGCCGAAAAGCAAATTTCTAAATACAATTTATCAAAATCAACCGGCATACCGTACTCTACTATAAGCGATATTTGCAATGGGAAAACTACGCTTGAAAATTGCAATGCTAAAACCGTTTATGAGCTGTCAAAATTCTTTAATGTTTCGATGGAAGATTTGCTTTATAAAGACAATGATGTTCGTTATGATTTCGAGGCTTTTAAGAGTAATATTCGCCATCAACTTAAAGAATTGGGCTTCAAAAAATTCATTGTGTCTGTTTTGAAAACTGATAAAGTTACCGATTATATGAACAAAAAATGGTACCCTGAAGCCTTGTATCTATTGGCAATGCTTGATTATGTCAGCAGGATGAATAATATTCCAATTTGCAAAAAATACAATTCATATCGTTCTGCAAAGCTTAGTGAAGTTATTTACCCGGCAAGTGTTGTAGCCGAGGCAAAGGTTATGAATGATGAGAGCATTTTGAAGGATTCCGTTACTAATTCTATACCTGAATTTATGCGTTTTAATATTGTTGAAAGCGAAGCGTTTGATGTTGCATAATGATATTCAAAAAAATATGGTTGACATATATCTCAAAGAACTTACAAAGGAATTCAATTTGAAGAAAAATATGAAAATGTCCTAAACGAAGATAATGCAGATGACATTATAAATAAATTGAGCAAATAAAAAATGAGCCGAGAGGGGATGCCACTTGGCTCATTTTTGTGTTTATGCAAAGTTCATTTAATTTTGAAACTATTTTTTCTTTTTCGCCGCTTCCTGTTGTGTTCAACCTCATTAGTGGTAAGTCATATTTGGCGAAAATGCTGTCTTTTATAATATCCCTTTGATAAGATTATACACAAGGTTTTAGAAATCATAATAAGAAACCTTGGAGTTTGAAGAGTGGCTTGAGAGCAGTTTTCCGAATAGAATCAAAAAAAACAAATAACTATAATTAACCTTACGGAACTGTTCGAGTAACAGCTCCGTTTTGCTTTGAATTTTTCTTGCTTTTCCCTTATAAATCCGCAATAATCATTGATTTTAAGCGTTCTGTGTGATATACTAAACTTGTATAATTGTAACTATCTGAAAGTGAGGAAAATCTAATGGATTCTAACATCGAGCGCTGGTACTCAATGAAAGAAATATGCGAATATCTTGGCGTCAGCCGTGATACCGTACTTGATTGGATAGAAAGAAGAAATATGCCCGCAGCAAAAATCGGACGCCTTTGGAAATTCAAAGTCAGCGAAATTGACGCTTGGATGAAGTCCGGTATTGCAGCGGATAAATAATTTTAGGGGGCATATATGAGTTTTATTGAATCTTACAAGCATCTTGATAAAATATGCGGAGAAATGTTTGAAACTCAATATGGAGTATCCGCCTATATAGAGGAAATGCTAAACAATCCTCATGGTTCTTATCTTGTAAGAGGTTGGGAAAATGATTTAAAACAACTAAAGCACTATCGTTGGATTAGGAATCAAATAGTACACGAACCCGATTGCTACGAAGAAACTATGTGCGAAGTCGGAGACGATGAATGGCTTGATGATTTTTATGACAGAATAATAAATCAAACTGATCCGCTTGCAATGTGTTTTCAATCAACAAAACCACATCCTGTTGCAAAATCCGCACAAAATCACGAACCGGCTCAACTGCAATATACATATTCTAAACAGCCTAACCAACCAAAACATAAATCAAAAAAGGTCGTAAGATGGATTGTGTTTTCAATTATTGTGGCTATTGTTCTACTGTACTTAGTACTTAAATACTTTATTAATTGATTTTGGAGGTGCAATATGGCACTTGAAAATAAATTAGGGCTTACCGATTCTGCCGAACTCGCACGAGAGGAAGAGCGAATCAGTAAAAAGAAAGCTGTTAATTTATTTGATTTTGCTATTCTCAAGCTACTTTCTGACGGAACATATAAGACCTTAGCCGCTATTCACAAATATCTGTTTGAGGATATTTATGACTTTGGAGGAGAGCTGCATACGGTGAATTTGGCAAAAGGTAATTTTTGCTTTGCACCGCTTATGTACTTGCAAGCGGCACTTGAAAACATTGACAAAATGCCGCAGTCAAATTTTGATGAGATAGTAGAAAAATATGTTGAGATGAACATTGCTCATCCATTCCGTGAGGGCAACGGTCGCAGTACTCGCATTTGGCTTGACCATATTTTGAAAAACGAAATCGGCAAAGTTGTTGACTGGAGCAAGGTGGATAAAGAGGACTACTTACTTGCAATGGAACGCAGTCCGATTAAAGATGTCGAGATTAAAGTGTTGCTAAAAGGTGCGCTTACCGACGAAATAAACAGCCGTGAGGTCTATATGAAAGGCATCGACCACAGCTACTACTATGAGGGTTATACAACCTTTAAGGCTGAAGAATTATAAAAAACATTTCCAATACTTTGACTGATTCGGGGGATGTAATCATTTGAAAACAGATACAATTGAAAAGATTGCGTTACAATTAATTGATAAAAACGATACAAAAGCTAAAGAAATTATCAACAGTGAATATCCGTTTGAGTATTCCAAGCGTTCAAAAAGAGGAGTTACGGATAAAATAAAATTTAAGCAGTGCATAAAAGATGGGTTTATTGACAGATACAGTGGCGAACGATTGGTTAATCCTGGTATATTGAAAGTAATTTCTTATTACTGTCCTAATGAATTTCCATACCAACAGCATTGGAAAATGGACGCCTGCCATATTGCATATTGGGAGCTAGTGCCGTCAATTGACCACATTAAACCGATTGCTTTGGGCGGTGCCGACAATGAAGAAAATTATGCGACAACATCAATGATGCATAACTTAATTAAAAACAATTGGACTTTAGAACAATTACAGTGGTCGCTTCATCCGCCGGGAAATATAAAAGAGTGGGATGGATTAACTCAATTATTTATATCTTTGGTTGAATCCGATAAACAATTATTAAATGATTCCTACATAAAAAAATGGTATCTTCTTTCTAAAAAAGAAGATTTATAAAATATCATTCTTGAAACGAAATGAGGTGCAAATATGCCGGATAAAAATTGGCAATTTGAACTTGAAGAATATATAAAGCAAGGCGAACCCGACAAAGCCGAAAAAAGCGAAGCGTGGCAAACTGCCATCGGTTTGCAGGCAGTTGACGGGCTGAATACTTCTGACTACTTGTTAGACACCGCCAAAGAGCATATTGAAGGTAAAATCACCATTGACGAGGCTCAAAAGCGTATTCACAGTTACTATGAGCAGCGTTCTGTACGCACCGAAACGGAAAATGAAACCAAAGAAGCAGACATTGTTTCGGCAAGAATTGCAAAGTTATTAGGAGAAAAAGCGTTTCAGTTTTCCCCTGCAGAGTGGCTTTCGATTCATCGTAGATTGTTCGAGGGCGTGTTCGGTCACGCAGGACAAATCAGGCAGTACAACATCACAAAGAAAGAGTGGGTTCTGAACGGCGATACTGTCATCTATGCGGATTGGAACAGTATTAAGGAAACTTTGGACTATGATTTTTCCACCGAAAAGCAATTTTCTTATGAGAGCTTGTCGGTTGATGCGGCTGTAAAGCATTTGGCTAAATTTGCTTCCGATATTTGGCAAATTCACCCATTCAGCGAGGGGAACACCCGTGCGACTGCCGTATTTATGATAAAATATATGAAAACATTCGGCTTTAGCGTAAACAATGACGCATTCGAGAAATATTCTTGGTATTTCCGCAACGCTTTGGTTCGTGCAAATTATAATAACCTGCAAAAAGGCGTCCATTCAACAACTAAGTTTTTGGAAATGTTCTTTTCAAATCTCTTGTTAGATACGCATTACGAACTGAAAAACAGATATATGCACATCGATTATGTGGAGAACAATTCCCAAAGTATCAACCCAAAAGTTCCAAAGTATCAATTTGATACTTTAGACTGCACTTTGGAAGAACTTGCGGTTTTAGAATTAGTGTCAAAGAACCCAACAATAAAACAACAAGAGCTTGTAGAAGCAACCGGAAAATCGATTGCAACCATAAAGCGAATTATGAAATCCCTGCAGGATAAAAACTATATCCGCCGAGAAAGCGGAAAAAGATACGGTAAATGGGAAATTATGGTTTGAATTTAAAAATTGAAATCTTATTATCCCGCATATATCTTTTCCTCAAGCCATAGTTCATTGGTACCATTAGTGCGAAAATTGTAGATGCTTGAAAGATAACGAAAATAAACGGAGGCTTTATAATGTTTGGCAGATCTTATGAAGATGTATCAAGATTTAGTGAGGTGACTATTGAATGAGTATAACAGACGAATATGCAAAGATACCGTTTGACCTATCTGGTGCGTCCAGTAAAAACCGCTTTCGTCTTGAGATGCTTTGGGGCGCAAGTAAGATGTTTGATTTGTTTGATAAAGAAAACTTTTGTATTGTGTTTGACTATAAATGCGATATCGAAGTACATTTAGGCAATTCTTTGGAATTTTATCAAGTGAAAACACATAAAATTCAGTCACCATATAATTTTTCAACACTATCCAAGCAGGGTAAAACAAATAAATCAATCATTGGTAAGCTATTCCTTTTGAAAAACGCAGTGGATCCCACTACAACCGTCAAAGTTGCAATCGTATCAAATGCTTATCTTAAAATTGGAAATAAGGTATATTCGGAATCTGAGAACCTTGATTTTGGTTCTTTAGATATAAAAACACAGCAAGCGATACGTAAAGCATTAAACAACGAATTGGGATCCACCATTGATTTAAATAATGTCGGATTTATATACACATCTATGAATTTGCTCGATCCAGATAATGACTTGCGTGGTAAAATTATTGGTAGTTTTGAGCAAATTATGGGATGTGAGCCTGAAAAGCCGAACGCTTTATATCGCTT
Source organism: uncultured bacterium (assembly GCA_902489575.1). Taxonomy (GTDB): domain Bacteria; phylum Cyanobacteriota; class Vampirovibrionia; order Gastranaerophilales; family Gastranaerophilaceae; genus Zag111. Next base: position 6,370 of record CABUAQ010000035.1, on the reverse strand, counting down.
AATTAAAGATACTGTTGAAGCAAAAGCTTGTTATGAATTGAAGTCTAATAGTTATGACGAATTAGTACAAAACAAGGGAATAACGAAACAAGAACTACATAGCATGCTTTGCAAACATGCATCTTTGATAGATAATTCTATATCCGAAGCGGAGAAGTTTATAAGTGATAATATCACGACACCCCGTGAAATTCGAAAGTATAGGGCATCATTGATTTCTATAACACAGCACTATTCAACGTCCATTGAACTGAAAACAAATGAAAAACTTATTGCCAGTTATTTAACCGAGAATGAAGATTCATTACCGAATAGTCAATTAGATACATTAACTTTGTTGTATAATGAATTCAGTTCAAAATTCACTATAGAATTTTCCGAAAGTGATATAAAAGTATTTATATTGACAGTATTATTAAAATGGGAAGGCGGAAAATATGAGTAAACTTATATTTAAAACACTATATATTTTTTCAAGTGTTGAGAAAAAAGCTAAGGTTGTAAGTTTTTCAGCAGGAACCAATATCATTACTTCAAGTTCTGTTGATGGTACTAAACGTGGAAAATCTTTGATCACAAAGTGTTTATATCACACAATGGGCGCTGATTGCTTTTTTGAACCTATCTGGGGAGATAAAGATAAGACGTATATTTTAAACTTTGAAATAGATGGTTTAGAATATTTTATGTATAGATGCAGCAGCCTTTTTAAGTTATTTGATTCTAATAAAAATGTGATTTTCAAAACAATAAACAGGAACGAGTTGGGCGAAAAACTGAAATCAATTTTCAACTTCGCTGTGCAACTTCCCAAAAGAGGAGAAGAAAAGTTAGAAATTACTCCTCCAGCGTATAGTTATTTACTGTACTTTCTAGATCAAGATAGAATATTAGGCACACAATTTGCTTCCTTTGATAAATTAGGACAGTATCCTGATTTCAAGGAAAATGTGCTTTATTATCATTTTGGGGCATTTGATGAGAGATATTATGAAATCGAGCGACAACTTGAAAAAGTTCGAGAAGAAGTCAAGGATACCGAGAAAAAGAGAGAAATCTCTGATGGAATGTATGAGAAAGTTGTTTCTAACATACATGATGTTTCGTATACGCAAAGTTTAGACTTGTTAAAACGTGATGTGGAAAGAACAAAGGAACAATATGTACGCATAGCTAACTCGCTGAGCAAGACGAGAACGGCTCTTATAAATTTGAGAAATGAGCGAGCTGAAATCTTTGCTTCCTTAGATTCTTTGAAAATACTTGATCGCGATAATGAAAAACAAATCAAATCTCTTAACAACCACGTATGTCCTTTTTGTAGTTCTTCTCTTGATGATACTGTATCACTGCGTATATCTAAATACAATACAGCAGAGGATGTTATTTTGCTAAGTAACGATATGCAAATTGCAATTAGCGAAATTGAAAGAAAGATAGCGAAGCAGGAAAACGAATATCGAAAATGGCTTGAGGAATTAAGAAAATATGAAGACTCCCTTGCTGAAAAGCATGGTGAAATCGACGATGTGTTAGCACACAAAGGATTTGTTGAAATAAAAGACGAAATAATTCAGGAACTGCATATCCTGCAAGAAAAAATTGATGGACTTACACAGCAGGAAAAAGATTTAAAAGCAGAAGAACGTAGCTATACTGAAACTAAGAACAGAATTAATACGCGTTATTATGAGTTAATGATGGTGGCAAAGAATCAATTTAATCTCGAAGAAATTAAGGACAAATCGTTCGAGAAGATAACCAATTCGTTCAAAGGTGGAGGAAGTAACAAACCGATAGCGACTGTTATTTGGTATATCAACCTTCTCAAATTGAAAAAGGAATTTAATCCATCCGCAATAAATTTTCCTGTGGTGTTTGACAGCCCTAATAATGCAGAAACAGATTTGGAGAAGAAAGGACAACTTTATAAATATATTGTTGAAAACACACCCAAAGACAATCAACTGATCGTTTCTGGAATTGGTTACGAAAATGAGCAAACCTTCGGAATCGCATTTGATAAAGTTATTCGTCTCGATAACGAGAAATATAATTTACTTTGCGATGAAGACTATAATACTTATTCTTCCATTCTTAGTGAACTTTGTTCTAAATAACTAATAAAAACATTTCGCAACATTTAGATATTCTTGCTGCATCCAAAAAATGTGAAATGTAATAATATCTTTTAAGTAATCGATTTAATTCCAAAAACATCTAACGGCGGCAGACAGAAGTTAATCTTTCTGCCGCCGCTGTGGGGTAGTTGTAAATCAAATCCTTATTCACGATTTCTGTGACTCTACTGTGAATATTATTCATACGAACAACCCACTCCATCTGATTTTCTTCTTTCAGTTGTTCCGTTTCAATTATGCCTTCTTTTTCGGCGTATTGTTTTACCAGCCGAGAAAAGAGTTGTTGGGCTTGTTTCTCTGTATCGGCAAGGGGGGAATGTAGTTTGCCGGAAGTGAGCAGATTATAATACAAAACTTTGTGGTGGTGCTTTAAGTAGTTTAACCTGCGTTGTCCCCACACTCCGATATAACCGGTTTCTTCTTCCGCCGGTAAAGTTAAATTTGACAAAAGATAATTGTCCTGCTTAGTATATGTACCGCTGAATTGTTCAAATAATGTGTTATTAATAGTGAAACCTCCTTTGATACTCAAATTGTACTAAAGGAGGTTTCCTTTTACTAATGTGCGATTTATAAATTTACAAATATAGCTCGTGCCAAAAATTACAACGAACATTTGTAATCTGTGCCACTTTTCACGGCGAATAATGTGTATTCCAAATTTATTCGTTATGTTCGTTATATTTACTTTTTTATTTACCACTAATTTCGTTGAAATATGAAATAGATTTGTCGGGATTGAATTTTACCGAAAATAATAATTGACACAAATTATGATGCGCAATTAAAAAAGCGTTGGAGATTTGATTTCTCCAACGCTTTCGTTTTATGTTTTCTTCATAAAAATATTATCGATATACTAACAAACTTTCGGCTCTGTTTTAGGCTTGCTTGAACGATATTTCATATAAAAATTTGTATTAATTCAATTCTTCCTTTGCAGTTTTTTCTATTTGCTTAATAGTCTGCAAATACGCTTCTTCTACGGGCGAAAGATTTTGATTCACATATTTTTTGTATTCCTCGTTTGCTTTTTCAAGTGCCTTTTTATGACTGATTTTTCCTGCATTATCAAGCACTTTTCCGCCTGTTACTTGAATCAAATTATCAAGTTGGTCAACATAATCGCTCATATAAACGGGATTGTGCCGCATAGCTTGAATTTCCGCAAAATCGAAATAACCTGAAACAATATTATTAAGCACTTTTAACTCATCTTCATTAAGATAATTTTTAGCAACACAAATATCTTTGGCAGTTGGAAAATCGCCGTTAAAAGCCTTCATTCCCATAAACGGTTTATTTGCATCTGCACGCTCGTAAATAACTTCGGCGGCAGTATGACCATGTGCCGCATAATGCAATTTGTTTTGAACCATTTTAAAAAAAGCAACAGTTTCGCTGCTTTTTGGATTATAGTCAACACTTGTCGCATAAAGGTCAAGGACCTGACGATACATAACTTTTTCGGAAGAACGAATATCTCTGATTCTGTCTAAAAGTTCTTTCCAATAATTTCCACCACCGAGATTTTTAAGTCTTTCATCATCCATGGTGAAACCTTTTATCATATATTCCTTTAAGCGTTCGGTTGCCCAACGACGAAATTGAGTAGCAGTAATTGATTTGATTCGGTAACCAAGTGAAATAATCATATCGAGATTATAATATGAAACGTTATAATTTTTACCGTCACTCGCAGTTGTTCGGAATTTCCGAACAACTGAATTTTCTTCAAGTTCGCCATCTTCAAAAATATTTTTAATATGCTCACTTACATTTGATTTGCTTGTTTGGTAAAGTTCACATAATTGAGCCTGCGTCAACCATACCGTTTCATCAACAAATCGAACATCAATTTTTGTATCACCGTCATCGGTTTGATAAATAACTATTTCGCCTTGATCATTATCTTTGTTCATTTCTTTAAAATCAATCTTCTGTTCTTTCATAGCGATTTATCCTCCTTTTATCATAGTACCATAATTGGCTTTTATATACAACATTTTCTTGTCAGCACAATTTGGGGCAGTTCATATTAGAGGGTGCTCATTGTATTTGTAGCTTTTGTATGTTTTTGTTGTGTGCAGTGGGCTTTTTTTATACCGCTATGCAAAATTCGTATGTAATCGGCTGAAGTTGATTGTTTTTAGCCCAATTTGTACGCTGAAATTGCACAGTTCGTACAGGACACATTACATTAACCATCTGGCCGCCGACAGAACCGGCTTGCTTTGAAGTAAGGTCGCCGTTGTAGCCCTGCTTGAGATTTACACCAACCTCTGAAGCAGCTTCCATCTTAAATCTGTTAAGAGCCTCTTTAGCTTCAGGAACTGTATTTTTTGCCATTGTAAAAACACCTCTCTTATCAAAAATTCGCAAAGCGTGCTGATATTTTGAATAAAATTTTCTTCAAAATATTTATCACATAATATCAAATCGCTCTTGCAAGTATAGTTTATGAAAAGTATGCGCTTTTACAATTGAAAAATTTTTACAATTAAGATATGTTCAAATTAAAAACATTTTTTTGCAAATTTCTTTACCGCAGGCAGTTTTAAATATTTTGTCATAAGCGTTTTTCACAGCCGATTTCGGAAGACTTTCCTCAAACATATTAACAAGAAAGTCTGCTTCAACAAGTATTTGCCAATCTATGCTGTTTATATTGTCGTATGTGTGGTGATGGGCTATTAAGTATTGCACTCTTTGTGATGTTTCAATATTAAATCCTAATTTTGCAAGAAGATTTTCAGCCAATTTCGGACCTTCTTTTTCCTGCAATTTGCCGCTGCAATTGCCGTATTTTTTTTCGCAGGTGTGGATTCCTATGTCGTGAGTGAGGGCAGCGACTTCGATTATAAATAAAGTTTTATCATCAACATTTTCATTTTCTGCTATCAGCTTTGCGTAGCTGTGAACTTTGCAAAAATGCTGAATCCTTTTTGAATCTCCGCTGTATAAATCTATCATTGCCAAGTGTAGTTTGTTAATCATTTTTGTGCCTCTGTTTTGTTATCCTATTGTGATTTTTAATTTTTGAATAATTTAAAGTTTGCGTTTTATTATCTATGATTATTTTTCTATATCGTACTATATCATAGGCAAATAGTCAACGAAAATGCACTTGTTCTTTATGCAGTGTGCCACTTTTGATTTTATTTTTGCATAAGTGCTTTGACTTTATGAATGAACGGTTAATTTTGCTCGGTATGAATTGTTTTTTTCAGTGAAAAAGTTATAATGATTAACAACAAGGTTTGCTTGACTGTGAACGGAAAATATTACGGCGGGGAAATGATGATGTGCCGCTTATAACGAACGTGAAAAAATACAATGTAAAGGAAGTCTTGAAAATTGAAAAATAATAAATATTCAATAATAGTGAGCAGCCTGACAGGCAATACAAAAATGCTTGCCGATGCGATTTATGACGTATTACCAAAAGAAAATTGCGACGTCTACAGCGATGCTAAAACACAAGTGCCTCAATCCGAAATGCTTTATATCGGTTTTTGGACAGACAAGGGAACTGCCGACTGTGATACGTTGAAACTTTTGCAAAGTCTGAAAAACAGAAAAGTATTTTTGTTTGGTACAGCGGGATTTGGCGGAAGCGATGAGTATTTCAAAAAAATTTTAAGCCGGGTTAAGCAGTCTTTAGATTTAAGCAATGTTGTTGTGGGGGAATATATGTGCCAAGGCAAAATGCCGCAATCCGTACGAGAACGCTATGTTAAGATGAAAGAGCTAACCAATGCGCCTGCTAATCTTGATATGTTGATTGATAATTTTGACAGCGCATTATCTCACCCTGATGAAAAGGATATAATTAAACTTAAAAATGCTGTTATTTCGCTTTAAACAAGCCGGAGAGGGGAGAACGGTATATGAAATTTGTGCTTGAATTGTCTTGGCTTTGGAAATCAATTGCAATGATTATTTTGGTTATAGCATTCTGTGAAATTTGCACTTTATTGATTTGCAAGCTGATGAAACGAAAATTTAGTAAAAAAACAGCAATTATTATTGCTGTCGTTGCCACCGTCGCAACCGGTTTGGCAATTGTTTTGCTTTCACAAACGCCGAGTTTGATAAATTCAAATTTATTGTGTATATAAAAAGCTGTCTCGCAGTTGAAGCGAGACAGCTTTAGTTTTGTTTGCAACAAAGACAACCACCTGCTATGCAGGTGGAAAAGGAAAAGCTTTAGCGAGGAAAGAAGTGAC
>CABUAQ010000034.1 GCA_902489575.1 uncultured bacterium | reverse complement strand
TAAAAGGTTACCCCCCCCCGATTTTCAAGCTATAGCTGTGTTTCATACCTTCATTCCTTTCTTTTTATTTACAAATTCTGTATTTAGCCACATACATTATACAATATCTTCTGATTTTTTACAATAAAAATAAAACATCTTGATTGATTTTAATTAAGCCGGCGTATTCAAAAACCGCATTTTTGTAGTATAATTTCAATAAAAAAGGAGAGCCAAAATGGATCAAGAAACTTATATGAAAATAATGGGTTATGTTCCTACTGTTATTGAAGCATCTTCAAAAGGTGAACGCTCATTTGACATTTTTTCAAGATTATTAAGAGAAAGAATTATTTTCTTAGGTACAGAAATAGATGATGATGTAGCTAATTCTGTAGTAGCCCAATTGTTACTGTTAGATAGTGAAAATTCAGAAAAAGATATTATGCTATACATAAACAGCCCGGGTGGTGTGATTACTGCAGGTATGGCAATATACGATACAATGAACCTTATCAAATCAGATGTTTCAACTATATGTCTTGGTGAAGCCGCTTCAATGGGTGCATTTTTGCTTTCTGCCGGTGCAAAAGGCAAAAGAATGGCTCTACCTAGTGCAAGAATTATGATTCACCAACCGTTAGGCGGGGCTCAAGGACAAGCTACAGATATCGAACTTGAAGCAAAGGAAATTCTGCGCATGAAAAATATGTTAATCGGCATAATGGCAGAAAATTCAGGACAACCGTTCGACAAAGTTAAAGAAGATTGTGAAAGAGATCACTACCTTTCAGCATTTGAAGCCAAAGATTACGGACTAATTGATAAAGTTGTTGAACGCACAGCTTCATAACTATTTGTAAACAAAACTTAACAAAAGCTCAAAAACATGCAATATCAAGATATTGCATGTTTTTATATAGATGTAGGTTAAAAAAGGTTAGTTATACAATTTAAAAAGGTAGGGTTAGAATTATGGGCATTCTGATTTTTACAGCTCGAGTGCACGATTTGATTTACCAAAAGAGTAATATCGAATATAAACTCACAAAGCTGACGAAACGACTAAGAGATGTACAACAGTATGCTACTACAATTGCAAACGGAGGAGTATCAATCGGTGATTTACTCAATTCTCCGGGTTCAATGATGGGTAGAACAATGAATTATTTAGGGTTTGCACATGCCAGTGCAATTGCATATATGAACCAAAATGCACCATTTATGCAACAAGTGTATATGCAGCAGATGGGACAACAACAAAACGCTCAACAACAACAAATGATGCAGCAATACATAATGAAACAATTGTATATGCAAGGCAGAGAACGAGCAATGCAAATTGAAACAAGAAATCTAAAAATGGAAGAAGATAGACTAACTCAGGACAAAGAAAGACTTGAAACTTTAGCAAAAAGTATTGATGCCGAATTAAAAGCAGCAAAAGAAGCACGCGACCAAGGCATTAAAGATATGGCTCCAAAATATACTTTCGGATAATACATTAAACTAACTTAACCAAAATATAACTAACCATTAAAAAGGTTCATCAAATGATGAACCTTTTTAACTATGCACAAACTATAAAATCTACAGGAATATCAAAATCTTCATGCTGCAATTGCTCAACCAGCAGCTGTTGAGGAACAGCACATATAGTCTTTACTCGACCCCTGCAACTTGCCAAAAACCTATCATAAAACCCTCCGCCATACCCCAAACGATAACCATTTTTATCAACTAATAAAGCAGGTACAACAATCAAATCTAATATATCCGAACAAACAGGATTTGAACACGGCTCCATTATATTAAAACTTGATTTTTCCAACTTATCACCTTTTTTATATGGACAAACAAGCATCTCCGCACCGGCAACCCGCGGGAAATAAAAATTCTTTTTAATATCATCAAGTAAACCCAAAAGATTTACCTCATATTTAGCAGGGTAATACAACATGACATTTTTTGCCTCTTGATAATAAACATTATCTTTTACCTTGCAGGTAAGTTTTTCAGAAATATTTAAAATATTTAAATTACTACGAATAGCTTTTGCCTTAATTCTTAAATCAGTTTTATTATTCATCTTTTTAATATATAATAAAGGGGTAAATATTGCTACTAACAGTACCTCAAGCAAGAAACACACACAACCTGCGGTACATCAGGGGTAAATATCGTTAATAACAGTTTTTAAGAGGGAAAATGGTTAACTGTGATAATAATTTAATAAATCCTAACTGGGCCCAGCACGGATATATTCAAGTCTACACAGGTAATGGGAAAGGCAAAACCACTGCTTCACTGGGACTTGCAATGAGAGCTCTTGGCAGATGCTGGAATGTGCTCATAATCATGTTTACCAAAGGCGGGAATGATTATGGAGAATTAAATTCTTTTCGCGAACTTACACCCGAAATATCAAATAACTTGACCATTGTTCAAGCGGGCTTAGATAGAATTATCTACAAAAAAAACCAAACCGAACAAGATACAGCAGAAATAAAAAGAGGTTGGGAACTAGCCAAAAAAGCCATACAAAATCAAGAATGCCAGCTTTTAATTCTTGATGAACTAAATATAGTAATAGATTTGGGCATTTTGGATGTTGATGAAGTTGTAAATGTGTTAAAAAACAAACCTGAAGAAATGGAAATCGTTCTAACAGGACGTAACGCACACCCCAAAATAATCGAAATTGCCCACCTTGTATCAAAAATTGAACCAATAAAACACTATTGGAATACAGGAATTGCCGCCAGAAAAGGTATTGAATACTAGTCCTCGCCGGACCGGGTACTATGCTACAAAACTGTAACACTTTTTACGTATGCAATTCAGCTTCGCAAGGTCCTCGCCGTGGGCAAATATTCTGTCATTGCGAGGGAGCTTTGCAACCGTGGCAATCCAAAATAAAAGATTAACAATACAAAAATTCAGCCGCACATAACGGCTGAAAATCAAACGAAAGTAAACACGAGAAATTATAAGTCTAACAAATATAACTTGATAACAAAGTTTCACCTGACATTTTCATTTTTTTTAATGCCCTTAGTTCTGTTTGACGAATACATTCTTTTGTAACGCCATACAAATTACCTATTTCTTCTAAAGTATAACGTTCACTATCATCTAAACCATAACGCATTTTCACTACTGCCTGTTCTCTTTCTTTCAATGTTGAAATAACATTATTAATATCATTTTTTAATGACTGGTACTCTATATTTGCAGAAACCAAAGTTGTATCATCTGCCAAGATATCTGCAACATTCAATTCTTTACCATCTGCTCTTTCTAAACCGTTTTCAATAGAAATGGTTTTAGTATAAGCAGATAAAAACATTTCAATTTTATCCGGTGCAATATTCATCTTTTTAGCCACTTCTTCGGTTTTAACCTGGCTGTTAATTTCTTGTTCCATCTGGGATTTAACCTTAGAAAATTTAGAAAGAGTTTCCTGAATATAAACAGGAATTTTCATACAGTGAGACTGCTCAGAAATTGCCTTGAACATAGACTGCTTGACCCACCAACCCGCATAAGTAGAAAATCTGTACCCGAGTTTGTAATCGTACTTATCTGCAGCAATCATTAAACCTAAATTACCTTCCTGAATTAAATCTATCATAGGCAAAGAAGACATATGAATAGCCTTTCTTGCAATAGTTACAACCAACTTCAAGTTTGCTTGAATTAGTTGTTGTTTTGCGTCACTATCACCGGTCTCAATCCTTTCAGCAAGTTCTGCTTCCTGTTCAAAAGATAATTGAGGATACTCCGCAATCTCTCTCAGGTAAGCCTTTAATACACTATCGCCGGAAGCTTCTAACACTTCATTTTTTGCCGGATTTGAATTTTTAGGGTCAAGTTTCATTTTGATAAGCAACTCTTCATTCATAGATTAAACTCCTTCTTATTTGCACAACAAGTCTTACAGCATCAGTCTGCCGATATTTAAGGGTAAACGTCACACGAGTTATATACTTTGTATATACCCAAATATATACTAACTGTTACATCATGTTACGGAATATTAATGTAAACTTTTATAAAGGATTATTACATAACTTTGAATTTTGATTTTTCATATTATAATTAAATAAAATACTAAAAGAGAAGGAGAATTGTTAAAATGGGATTTAATTTGAAAGAAAAACTTCAAAATGCAAACAAAAAAAATATCGCAATAGTTGCAGGGATATTACTGGTTATTGCAATTTGCGCTGTTGGAGGGTTTGAATACTACCAGTATCACAATATGAAAGCCCAGGCACAGCAAGCAGTTGAAGAATCCGCAATGCCGATTGATTTAAGCGGAGAACCTAAAAAACCATCCGAATACAAAATTGGTATTGAATACAAACAAGCGTTAAAAGGGGATAAGCCGGTATTAGCATTATTTTATGCAGATTGGTGCCATTACTGTGTTAAATTTATGCCTGTATATCAAGCTTTGTCAGAAAAATACAAAGACGATTTGAACTTCGCAAAAGTGAACGTTGAGGATCCTAAATATGAAAAAATTGTAACTGAAGTAGGTATTACTGGATTTCCTACAGTTTATATTATTGACCCTAAGTATGATAATAAGGTTTTGTTATCTAATGCAGTTTTGGGGAAAGTTGAAACTGTAGGAAAAGAATTAGACAGATATGTTAGAATAAGAAAAATTTTAGATTCTAAAAAGTAGTTAAAAAATCTTAATATACTACTTTCAATTTGAATGTGTGTTTTGTATAATATAACTGTTTCCGTGCATTGGAAACGCTGCGGGGAGACAGTTATTTTTTGAAAAATAACTTGATATTAGTTTCTCTGCATAGAAGATAAAGAGTTAAAGGCATTTTGTTAAAATTTTGTTACAATAAGTAATTTATTAGCAATTTTTTTAATTTTTGGAATTCTATATATATAGAAGATCATAGTAGGTGTAACATGGGTATCGAAAAGATTAAAAACAATGTAGAAGGGATTACCAGCCCTAAACTTTCAAACGGAAATACCATGAAAAACAGGGTTTATTTGGGAGTACCGCAAGACACTACATCCTTTACCGGAGTTGCTGTGAGCGCGGCAGCACCGGCAGCAACAAAACCATTAAAAGATCTTTTGCTTGATATTATGCCAAATATTGCAAAAAGAATGGTTAAAATTCACGAAGGCATGGGGGAAATTCAAAACCAACTCATCAATGCTATAGGTACAGGACTTATTGCTCCGATATTTATTAAATACAACCCTTTATCAGATACTGATAAAGATACAAGGACATATACAGCATGGCGTCAGCCGGTATCTGCAGTACTTGCAGTAGCAACACAATGCGCAATTGTTATTCCTTTTAACGCAATTATTAAAAGAGCCTCTGATATAGGATATCTTCCTATGCACGATAACGCATCTTTGTTCCCTTCTGATGATTACTTAAAAGGCATAGTAAAAGCCAATAACCCTGGTAAATCATTTACAAAAGATGAAATGAAAGCCGAAATTCAAGCTTTGAAGAAACAAAATGATAATGTTTTGGAAAATATGATTAAAAATGATAGTATTACTTTCAAAACAACTGACGGCAAAACTATTTCATCACTAGAAATGCCTAAAGACGACTTCAAAAAACTATTCACCGAAACTCTAGATACCATCATTAATGATGAAGCAAATGAAAAAATAAAAGTAATTCAACATAAATTACCGCACAAAATTGAACGCGGCATATTCTTCAACAGTTACCCTGAAGAATCAAAGGCTGTACTGCAAAGATTGAATAACAAAATTTCTCAATTCTACGCTCAAACTGACTTTAACAACAATACAGATAAATTTATTATTGCAAATAAAGAATTTGAACTTGAATGTAAAAATACAATCAAAGATCTAAAAGCCGAAATAAAACAAAATCCTGCTAAAAAAGGACTTAATAATGAACTTATAAAAATAGTTAAAGAAATCCAAAGCAAAAATACAGGAACAGATTCAGCCGCAATCAGAATGCTTGGAAGCAAAATTGAAAAAATGATTGATAGTGTTGAAACAATGAAAGCTAAAAAATCAACACAGGAAATCATTGAGTACGTCAACGAAGCAATCTATATGAGAACCAATGCAATTGATGAAACCATCAAAACATTAACTCAAATCAGAAATAAATTAGAAACATCCGGCATAACTGTTCAAGAAGCTCAAAATATTATTGATGAAACTATCAATAAATCAAGAAGTACTGTCGTGAACAAGCTAAAAGCAAGAGGCTTAAACAATACAGAAATGAAAGAAGCTGTTGAACTTGTTGAAAATGTAAGCACAAGACTTCAACAAAAAGCCGGTTCAATTGCAAAATGTATTGGTGAGCAGTTGAAAAAACACGTAAAATCGAACATTGACGGTTTGAAGCGTTGGACAGGCTTAGGCGTATCACTTGCAATCTTACCGGTGACTTGCTGGATGTTGAACAAGATTTATCCTTGGTTTATGGATAGAGCATTCCCAAATTTGTCAAACAAAGCTGCGTCTGCCAAAGATAACAAGAATAAGAAAGCGGAGGTGAAATAATGAGTTGCAAAATTAATCCGGTTCTTGAAACTTGTTTATATAAACCTATAAAATGGTTCTCCGGTTCAAATATCGCAAAAAATGCCGGGAACAAAGTATACGAAAATAACCGTAAATTTATTGACGGACTTGGTGTAGCATCAATTATTGCAAAAGACGGTTTGGGTTGTTATCTGTATGTAACACAATCTTTGAATAACAAAGATATTCCTGATGACAAACGTAGATTCGTAGCATCTTTGGACTTAACAAATGGTTTGTTAATGATCGCATTACAGTTAGCGATGTTCTTTACAGTTTCACATAAAGTTTGTCAGGCCAAGATGTTTGATAAATTCTTTGGCAAAATGTTTGACAGACCGCTTAAGAAAACATATCAACAACTTGTTAAAGGCAAACCAGGTTATGAAGATATCAACAGTATCAAATTCACTCAAGAATTTGAAAAAATCAGAAATAATGTTAAAGATGCGTTTGGCGGCTTAACATCTCTGGCAGCTGCAACAATTGTCGGAAAACGTATGCTTGTACCGTTTATAGCAACACCTTTAGCCGGCAAAGTTGAAAAGAAAATGAATGAACGTGAGGCTAGACAAAAAGGAATTCAACCCCACGCAGCAAAGGAAAATAAAAAAGCAGACCCTCCAATGAAAGGGGCAGCTGTTAGTACTCAGGAGTCACATAACGAACAACAAATATCAGCTCAAACTGCACAACAATTTGATACAGGAAGTACAAATTTATTAGCTAAATATAGAAAATAAAAATTACATCTACATTGAGAGCAAACGCCTGCAAATGCAGGCGTTTGCTCTATAATATAAACAAAAAACACTTATCTGATTTCATCAACAATTTCCTGAATATAAGCTTTTACAGCCGGAGTTATTATCAAATTAGGTTCTGACATTATAAATTCGTCCAATACAATAATAGCTTTTTTCTTATTACCTTCTTGTGCATACAAAAGACCCAACATTATTTTGTCTAACGGATTATTATCTCCTTTTTGCTGATAAACTCTGAGCTGAGTTTGACTTTGCCCCAATATTTTATAGCATTTTACAAGGTTACGATAATATTCAAAATTTAAATTATATTGAACAAGGGCATTATTAAAACAATCAAGTGCCATTTCAGGATAACCAATAATTAAATAAACTTTTCCAAGATTATTGAAATACACAGCAGTAGCCTGAGTTTTCGGATTAAGACTAATTGCAATTTTAAATTCCTGAATTGCACCATAGTAATTTTTTTCTTCTACATAAACAAGACCTTTATTGTTGTGTTCATAAGCATTTTTCTCAGGATCTATAACATAAGTCGCAATAGTTCCGCCTGCACTATAAACAGGAGCCAGCGCAAAACAGAATAAAAGTAATATAAGAAAGATTTTATTCATCTAAATAATATCCAATTCTAAATTTTCGTATGACATATAGATATTTTTATTATCCGAAACGTAATGTTCTTTAATTCTATTCAATTTCAAATCATCATACCCCGGATCATAATGGAAAAACGCCAAATGTTTAGCATTTGTCTGCTTCTTAACCTCCACAGCCATATCAAAAGTTGAATGCCCATACCCTTGTTTAGTAGAATGCGGGTTTAAATAATCCTCAGTAGTATACTGTGAATCATGAATAAGTAAATCACAATCTTTGGCAAATTTGGCAAACTTTTTATCACCGCCAAAATAACATTCTTTATCTGTAGCATAAACAAGAGATTTATTTTTATAAGTAATTTTATAAACCATAACCCCGTTTTGAGGATGCACATAAGATTTATAGAAAGTAATCAAAATATCTTCATCATCAGGTAATGCTTCAGATAATTTAACAAGCATAGGTTCTTCCCCGGGTTTAATAATAATCGCCTGTTCATTATTTATATCGCAAATATCTAAAGCACAAGCGAGATCGCCTAAATCAAGCGGAAAAGTTTTACCAAAAATCAACTCGGACAGATTTTTAGCCAATCCTGACTCCGGACAACCCGAACCATAAATTTTTAACTTTGCAGAATTGACATGAAGCGGTTTAAAAAAAGTTAAACCCATAAGATGGTCTTGATGAATATGAGATACCAAAACTGTAGCATAAATCGGTTTTCGCTCATCAGGATTCACCGCAGAAGCTATATACTTCTCCATCAACTCATCCCCGACAGATACAATCCCCGTCCCGGCATCCAATATAATTAAGTGACCGCCAACATTAACTTCAACACAAGATGTATTACCGCCATATTTTAAAAAATTCTTGTCCGCAACAGGGAAACTACCCCTTACGCCTCTAAACTTTACTTTAAACTCACTCATCTTATAATATCCTCTATTTTATTTTTTTATTTCATAAATGCCGGTTTGATCTTTAGTTTCTCCTGCATAAATAGCACCTGAGAAAACCATAATCTTTGCCATTTTTTGGATTGTTTTTTCTCTTGTTTCTTTCCAATCAAATTCAAAAACAGTTTTATCTTTGTAATTAGTAACATTCACAATTCTAAATGCATTCGGATAAGAAACCAAAGCCGGAGAACTAACATATAAAACATTCTCGTGTTGTGTAATCTTAGCCGCATGATAATGCCCTTGGAATACTCCTATCGGATTTTTATAACTTTCGATAAGCTGTTTTAAAGCAATTGCATTTCTGAGTTTATGATTAGGACTAGCAAAAGGTTCAATAACGGGAACATGCATAAAAATCAAAACTGTATCTTTTTTAGAAGAATCAAGCTCTTTTTTAAGCCATTTTAATTGTTCTTCATCTATATAACCATTTGAAGTTATTTCATCCGTAATAATATTATCAAGAACAATCACTTTATAATTTTTTTTAGGTTCAAAAGAATAATACGCTTTCTTAAATTTAAAATTAGTATTAACATTCCGAACCATTTCAAGATATACTAAAGTAGTCAAATACCCGCCCACACACCTATCGTGATTACCAAATGCAAAATACCATGGAGCATTAAGCTTTTGCGCATGAGGCAAAAAAGCTCTCAATTCTTTTTCAAAAGACTTATCAATCTGATCCCCGGTGAACATAACAAAATCAATATCATTACGTTCATTAATCTGTGAAACAGCATCATCAAGAAGCCTTGGGGATTCTCCAACCATTTTAAAGGTAGTATTTGATCCATTTTCCAGAAAATGAACATCACTTACCTGTGCAAACCTTAGATTTGATGCACCTGCACCGCTATAAGCCTGTAATCCCCACAACATGCCGGCTGTAAGACAGACAGTTATAACAGCATTTATGAACCTGGTGAAGAAACTTTCTTTTTTATTTTTTTTACTATATTTTGCGTTTCCTTTTCTACTCATTTTGATTATTTTCCAACATACCTTTTATTTCATTGTACTTGCTTTCCAAATACTCATCATCATCAGAAAGAATGATTGCTTTATCAATATTTAGAAGAGCGCTTCTGTAATCTTTCATTGCTAAATCACAATAACTCATATATTCATAGATTTTTGAGGTTTGCATATCCGGTAAAAGTTCCGTAAAAATAGTTTTTGCACTCTGATAATCATCAGATTTGTATAAAATTTTTGCTTTATCAAATTGATATTCAGGACAATTATTAATTTCAATAGCTTTATCGTTATCAACCTTTGCCTGCTCAAGTATACCAAGCTCAAATTCTGCACGAGATTTAATTGCATAAGCCAAATCGTCATTAGCATCAAAAGTTAAATACTTATCAATAGGATTGATAACAGCCTCATATCGTCCGGCGTCAAAAAGAGTTATAGCAGTTGCAAGGTAAGCCTGAGCAAAATCTGGACGGGCAGATAATGCGCTGTTATAGGAATCTAATGCTCTTTGATAGTTATCTTTATCTCTATAGAAATTACCAAGATAATAATAAGCAAGATAAGCATTATTACTTTGAGCTGCAGTTAACAAAGTAGTAAGCTCCATTTTTTCATCCCCTGCACGTTTATATTCCTGTGCTTGTTTTATCAGAGGATTAACGCTGGTGACAAAAGTTTTTTTATCTCTGGCAATAACATGTGCCAAACCTTTTTTTAAATCCCGAGCAGATTTATTATCCGGGTTTACTTCAAGAATCTTGTCAAGATAAACCATTGCAGAATTATAATCACCAATAACACAATAATTTGCAGCAATATCCATATAATCTTCTTCAAGATCATCTGCAAAAACAGGACAAATAACAGCCAGACTCATAAATAAAAATAGTAAAAACTTTTTCATAACTGCATTATAACATAAAGGGATAAGGGGGTAAATACAACAAATAATTATCATCTTAAAGACTTGCAAAACCATCACCTTTTATCGGATAATGAAAATCAAAAGGAAGAACCTAAATATGGAAAAGAATAATACAAAAACAGCAGTAGTCGCAATGAGCGGTGGAGTAGACAGTTCTGTCACAGCATTAATTTTACAGCAAAAAGGGTATAAGGTAATAGGTCTGACAGGAAAAATGGTTAACACCCAAACTGCTGAAACTGTTTGTCACAATGCAAAAACCGTTGCAGACAAATTAGGAATAGAACATCACATTCTGAATGTATGCGGAGACTTTAAAAGTCATGTTATTGATTATTTTGAAACATCATACAAAAACGGTAAAACCCCAAATCCTTGTATAATGTGTAACCAGTTTATTAAATGGGGTAAACTTTTTGATTATGCAACAGAAAAACTTGGTGCAGATGTTTTTGCAACAGGACACTACGCTGATATAAAATTTGAAGACGGGTTTTATAAACTTTATCCTGCAAAAGACGAACACAAAGATCAGTTATATTTTTTATACAGGCTCGGACAAAAACAATTATCCAAAACAATTTTCCCGCTGTATGATTACGAAAAATCTCAAGTAAAACAAATGGCTTATGATTATGATTTACCTCCAAAATCATCAAAAGAAAGCCAGGATGTATGTTTTATCCAAAAGCCAAATACAATAAAAAAATACTTAACAAATAAGTTTGGAGAAATTCCGGGAGACTTCATTGAAATTTCGACAGGCAAAAAACTTGGCACACACCGTGGACATTATCAATACACAATAGGGCAGCGCAAAGGTATAGGGATTGCTGCAGCATATCCGCTATACGTAATAGATATTGATGCTGATAAAAATATCGTTTATCTTGGGAAAAAAGAAGATGACCTTCGCTCAAAGTTAGCAATAAAAGATTTAAGTTTTTCCTACCCGTTCAACAAAAAAGAGTTTGATGCTATGGTTAAAATCAGGTATAACATGCAAGCAAAAAAAGCACACATACAAATCATAGATGATACAGCAGAAATAACATTTTACGAACCGGTCAACTCAATCACTCCCGGACAAGCCGGTGTAATTTATGACTTGAACGACGGACACTTGATTGGCGGCGGAATAAACATCTAAAACAAGAATTTATAAATCTTAATAATATATAAAATTTATGCAAATTTTCATTTTAGAAGATTTATAAATAAGGTAATGAAACTTAACACTTTAGTAAAACCAACATATACTTTTGCCCCGCGAAGCAAACCTTACAAGCTCTGCTCTTTTGATATTGATAATCCAGTATTAGACCGGCTAAAGGTTTCAACATCTCCGCTTGAAGAACATTACAACAGATTTATTATTGAAATAAAAAATAAACAAAACAAATTACTGGGCAGAGAAATCTTTTCAATGGACAATGAAACCGGCAATATTTTCGGATTTTCAATTGAAGTTGAAAAAGAATACAGACAAAAAAGTTACAGATTTGGTGAAATTTTAAGATTGGCAAGCATTATTGAAATGCTTGAAAATAAACTATCTACATTTGATATTTATTCCAAAGATACAGCAGTACTATTTCACTCTAAATACAAATTTCAACCGCACTTTCAAACCTTTGCAGAACGAGATTACGCACTACAAACCATCATAAAAAATACATTTAACCTTCCGAAAGAATTTATTAAACAAGCTCTATCAATAATAGAAAAAATACAACAATTTCCTCAAGCCGAAACGCAAAGAAATTTAAGAGAGGAAAGCTGTGAATTAACTAAAAAGTACATCCAACAAATACTCCTATCTCAAAATAAACCTAAAAATAATCTATTTGACTACGGCATGAACATGCAATTAACCGTGGAAGATTTAAAAAATAATTCAAATTTCTTCAATCAATTATTCGAAAAACATAATATCGAATATAAAATTTAATCACAAGAAATTAAATAACTCGTTCAGGCGGATAGGCTATTTCATATTCCACTCTGTCTTTTATTGCACCAACCGGTTCATAGTACGGAGAAACAGTCATTACCTGAGCTGCAATATCAGGATAATAATAAATAAATCTCAATTCACTTGTAGTTAAAGGTTTTTGAGTATGTACGTTTGCATATCTTGCAAGCTCCAAGATATTTCTTGCTTCGTGTTCATCCTTAAATTCAAGTTCAAGATTATTATATACGTTACGGAAACCTTTAATTCCACCATACTCACCTGTTGTAATCATACGGCCTGTTTCAATAATCTCAGGTTCACCACGACCCAGTTCTTCAAAATCATACAATTCATAATTTCTTCTGTCCTTCAATGCACCATCTGCGTGAATTCCTGATTCGTGAGCAAAAGCATTATCTCCAACAGCAGGCTGATTTATAGGAATACTTACCCCGAAAGCATAAGCTGTATATTTAGCTAAATGCCAGGCTCTATCAAGTTTTATATTCTCATCAATTTTATATTTATCTTTAAATCCGGCAGATTTTAAACAAGCCAACAGACAAGATACCAAATCCGCATTACCTGCACGTTCACCCATACCGTTTATTGCAGTGTTAATGTAAGCATCAACACCGGCATCTATTGCTGCTCTAGCTCCCATAACAGAACAGGCTGCAGCCATCCCTAAATCATTATGAAAATGAAGTTCTACAGGCATTTGAGCAGCCTTGGCTATTGCATAAATCCTATCGTAAGAAGTCTTTGGATCTTCAAAGCCCAAAGTATCACAATACCTGAAACGATGTGCCCCGGATTTTTTAGCCTCTGTTGCGTACTTAATTAAATAATCCAAATCACTGCGGGAAGCATCTTCAGCATTAACCCCGATAATTTTTGCACCCTTATCAACCGCGCATTCTACAGCCTCTTTTGTCATTCTGATAATATCGTCGGGAGTCTTTTTACCCTGATACTTCCCATTAATCATCTGCTCTGATGTTGATTGTGAAAGATTCACATACTGCAGTTGAGGAACATTTTTAAACGACAACTCAACATCTGATGATATACCCCTCATCCATCCTGAAAGTTTTGTGGTCCTGATCGCCCCACGCTTTACAAGCTCTAAGTTACCGTTTAAATAATTTATTTCATGCTGGGTTGTGGGAAACCCAAACTCCGATTGAGTAATTCCCATATCATCAAGCATCAAATTAATAATTGTCTTCTCAAGCTTAGCAAGCCCCAGGCGTGAAGTTTGTACACCATCTCTGTTCGTTACATCTACAAAATAAATTCTGTTGTCTGTCATATAAATATCCTCACTTAATAAGTTCTATTATACACAAAATTATATTAATTAACTTGCTTTTTTATATAAAATTAATTAAAATAAGTGTTAAAGAGCTATTTTATGAATATGAAAAATGATACAAAACTTTTAGATAAGAAAATAAAAAAAGAAATAAAAACAGGCAACGTAAAATCCGCAATAGAATTATGCCAGATAGGATTACAAAAAGACCCGACAAATGCCGATCTTCATTTAAGATTAGGTGATTTGTATTTGGCTTGGCACCTGGATATTTATTCATCATGCCAGTATATCGACGAAGCAATAACAGAATACCAAATTGCTTTAGAATCGTACATTGATTCTGCTGAAATTTATTTCAAAATAGGTATGGCACAATTTTATAAAGGCGATATGGATAAAGCTGTAAACTATTTTGACAATGCTATATCAAAAGATCCGAAATATGCAAAAGCCTACCATATGCTCGCAGAAACTTATACGAAAAAAGCAAGGTTTTTAGATGCTGAAACAAATGCCAAAAAAGCTATTCGATATGCACCTTTTGCCAGTTCATGTTCACACTATCTTTTGCATAATTTATACAAAGTTTCATCATTTAGAGTATTTAAAAACAAACTTAAATCAACTTATGAATATATAATGGCAATTTTTACACTGCCATTTGATAAGCAGGCGATAAAAAAAGTTAAAGAAGCACTTACATACACAAAGTTCATCCCAATACTTTTACAAGGCTATTTAAAAATTCAATCAAAAGGCTTGGATGAAGCCCTGGATATTTATATTGATGCGGTTGAAAAAGCACCGGGATTTGTTCCGCTATACTGCCTTTTAGGTGATATTTATTCAACTTTGGGACAATTTGAAAATGCTATTACCGAATATAAAATGGCAATCTGGCTCGATAATCTTAATATTCCTGCATACCGCCACTTATGCAAAGCCTATGAAGATTTAGGGGATTATGATAACGCTATTGAGATTTATAAAAAACTTATACAAATTATGCCAAACATGCCCGAATTTCACTCGAATTTGGCAAATATTCTGTACATAAAAGGTGATATTGACGGTGCGGTATCACATTTTCAAACCGCAGTTACACTAAACCCTAATAAAGAATGGACCAGCGTTGTTAACCAAACTTTAGGATTTGTATTTCAGGAAGCCAAACAAGACCTGGATGCTGCAATAACATCATACCAGAGCGCATACCTTTTAACCCCTGAAGATATTGACATTTATGTAAATCTTGGCAGTGCTTTTTATGATAAAGAAGATTATGAAAATGCTCTTGCTATTTATAGAAACGCCCTTGATCTTGATCCGAAAAATGCAAAAATTCATTGTAATTTAGGATTTTTATATTGGGGCAAAGGTGATACAGATGAAGCTATACGTGAATATGAACTTGCTATTGAATTTGATAAAAATTACGATATTGCATACAATAATCTGGGTGTAATTTATCTTGACGATCTAGGCAGAGTACAAAAAGCAATAGAAATGTTCAAAAAATCTGTTGAATGTAATCCGAATTACGCTCTTGCACACTTTAATCTTGCCCGTTCAATTGCAATAACAGGCGATAAAATTGAGGCTGCTAAACTATACCAGATTGCGCAAGATGTGAATAAAATCACTAACGAAATCGACCCTCAGGATATTACTGATAAAATTAACGCACTGTTTGATTAATATTTATTTCTGCTTTTTGGATTTTATAAAGACGTAAATAGAATAAATGATAAAAATGGTGACAGCAACAGCTCCGACAACAGCAACATTATGCGGGTCATTTGCACCGGGTATGGTACTTTTGAACACAGGATGAGTTATCAAGACTACGCCCATGATAATAACCAAAATAACTTCAAACATTTCTCCTGCCCACGCAATTAAACTAAATCTTCATTCATAGCCCCATCAACAAGAGTTAAATCAATTGGCAAAGAAAAACCAAAAGTAGAACCCTGCCCAGGTTGAGATGCTACAAAAACATGACCAAAGTGATGTTTTTCAATAGTTGTCTTAACTAAATGGAGTCCCAACCCTGTACCTTTCACACTATGGGTTTTATTTTCAATTCGGAAAAATCTTTCAAAAACTTTTTTCTGAAATTCCGGAGCAATTCCAATACCCTCATCTTTTACAGTTACAGTAACTTGATTGTTCTCAACTTCTTTGTAAAGACGAACGGTAATAGTAGAATCCTGCGGAGCATATTTAATCGCATTTGAAAGATAATTGATCAAAGCTCTTGCAATGCTGTCATAATTAAACATTAAAAGCGGAATATCATTATCTTTTTCCACATTTATTTTTAAATTATGCTCTTTTAATAAAATCTCAACTTGAGATACACAATCATCAACAAGTTTAGAAATATCATTTTCAGACTTTTCAATTTTTGCATTAGAATCAAGCCTTGAAAAATCTAAAATATCATTAACCATACGATTTAATCGAATAATTTCCGTATTAATTGTTCCAATAAATTCTTTTTTGGTATCTTCATCAAACTCACTTCCGTAATTATACAAAGTATCAATATAACTTCTTAAAACGGTAACAGGAGTTCTTAATTCATGGGATACATTTGAAATAAACTGTGATTTCATCTGATCCATTTCAATTTCACGGGTTACATCAATAAGTACAATGATATACCCGACATAATCACGATTTTGTGTAAACATAGGCGAAATAATTGATTTTAATACATGCCCGTCAATTGTAATATTAAATGTAACCGGTTTAGAAGATTTATCTTCAAGTGACAATTTTTTATACTCATCAATTTTTTCAGCAAAACAATATTCTCCTTCGGTATCTACGTAATGTTGAATATTAGTATTCAAAAGTTCATCCTCTTGCAATTCAAGTAATTCTTTTGCATGGTTGTTGATTAAAGTAACTTTATCATTGTTATCACATACAACAACCCCGTTTGCAATACTCATTAATACTGCTTCCAGTTTATTGCGTTCAAGGGTAAGCTGTTCAATATTTTGCTCCTCATATACGTTTAACCTTGCAGACATATAGTTAAAAGCATCAAAAAGTTCCTGAACTTCGTCACTAACATCTTTTCCTTCAATTTTATACCCAAATTCACCTGAAGAAATTTTTTGAACTCCATCATGCAAAATTCTCAATTCTCTCGTTATAAGATACGTATTGATTAAAACTACAAAAGCAAAGACAAGCCAAACAATAACAAATACAAAAAGAATAGATGCCCTTGTTGTAGATGAAACCTTACCAACAATAGAACCCGATAAACCGACTGTAACAGAACCCATATTTGAATTATCTAAAAGATTAATCATAGGAGAACTGACAGAAAGACTTGGTCTTTTTGAATTTTCACGAAAATTATTTTTAGCATTATAAATTATTTTTCCATTTTTATCTCTAAACTCAATAAAAACAATATCCGGATGAGATTTTAGAATTGAATCGGAATGTGATTTTAACAACTCATAAGTTTCTTTTTTGGAAGCATCTTTCGTAATTTCAACACTCTCAATTGCCAGAATTTTTGAAATAACCTGACCAAAACTTTGATAACTTTCATTAAGATTTTTTTGGATATTTACAGTAGCAAACAATGCAATTGCCATAATAAGCAATGTGCTCAAAATTAATCCAAAAATAATTAAACGGTTTTGAGTAGTAAAACTTACCTTATGACTGTCGCTCATACAATGATTATATCACCAGAACAAACCTTGAGCAAGGTATGAAATATATAAAATCATATATGAATAAGAATAAATTAATAATAAAATTTATACTTATAACCATCTAAAATTGGAGTTGCAGAACCTTTACTTGCAGGTGCAAGCATATAATAAGAATCCAAAAATGGCGGAGTATAATAGCAAGACCAACTACCAGCAGGAACTACACAAGATGCCCAGTAATCTTGAGCTCCCGTATTCCCGCGATGAAACCATTTTACTATTATACTTGTTGGTGCAGACATAACTTCTTTTTTGGTAAAATCAGAATATAAAAATACCACATATTGATTATCTCTGTACCCGGTGTGCGTTTGCCTAATATTAACCACCAACTCTTTATCTTCTTGACAAACATCAATAGAATTATTAATTTCATCATAAGTACAACAAGGATCGGAAGAATTTGTTATAGTTTTTGTCT
>CABUAQ010000033.1 GCA_902489575.1 uncultured bacterium | reverse complement strand
CGGTTCCGATACTATTGCCGCTTTTACCTCGGCTTTGAGAATCGAACAGCTGGCAACGTCGCCGCTGGTTGCTTTGGGGTTTGCCTTGGCGACTTATACGGCGCAAAACTTCGGAGCCAGAAAAATCGGCAGAATCCGCCGCGGAGTGGTGCGCAGTTCTTTGGTTTCGGTTTTGTTCAGTATTTCCGTTGCTTTACTGGTGCGCTTTGTCGGCGAAGATATGATCGGGGTCTTTATTAAAGGCGAAAAACCGGAGATTATTGATATCGCCAAAGGGTATTTGGACATTTCGACTTTGTTCTATGTCTTTTTGGGGCAGATTTTTATTTTCCGCAATACGTTGCAGGGAATGGGGCAATCGGTTATTCCGATGGCGGCCAGTATCGTTGAATTGGTTATGCGTTCCTTTGCCGCGGTTTATCTGGCCTCACGGATGGGATATGAAGGAATCTATTTTGCCAGTCCGATTGCCTGGGTTGGGGCTGCGGCGGTGGTTTCTTTCGGCTATCTGAAAATGGTTCGCTGGTTTAGGCATTGTCTTTCCTGCCGGAAGAAACATTTCCGGTCGGAAGATGCCGATCTCCGATCCGAAGCGGAAACGGTTCCCGCCGAATAAAATCCGGGACTTAATATTTTTATTGACAAGAAGGCCGGCCAAAGTTATAAGATATTCCGAAACGTTGCCGACTTAGCTCAGCTGGTAGAGCTACTGATTTGTAATCATTTATATTTCCTTAAAATATTCATAAAATATTTAACAAATTCAATAAGTTGTACAATATATTCCTTGCACAAGCCACTGCTTTTTTACCCGGGTGAGTGTCGGGTGAGTGGGATAAAAACAATCTAAAACAGCATAAAACAATTTATATCAATATCTTAAAAACGAAAAATAATCCGCAACAAAGCGGATTATAAAAAATACAAAACGACTTTATTAGAAATCAACTACGTCAGCCAGAAGCTCTGTTGCTTTCTGGATTGGTTTTTGAGAAAGGTAAGCGTAGCGTTCTGTTGTTCTTTGGCTCTTATGTCCAAGCATTTTGCTGACAATATATAAAGATTCGCCGTTTTCAACGCAAATACTTGCTCCCTGATGGCGTAAATCGTGGATGCGATAATCTTCAATGCCGGCGTTTTTCAACATTGTTCCCCACGCTGTCTTAACGCTTTTTAAATGGGATTTATAGCCTTTACCTTTGAAAATATAATCGTTCATTTCCCTTTCTGGACGTTCGTAGAGTTTCTTTAAGATTTTAATCGCCGTATCATTTAAATATATCGGTTTCCACCCTGTTTTACTTTTGGGCTGGAAAAGAATTTGGCGTTCCCAGTCTAACTTACTCCATTGCCCTGTAAGAATCTCATTTTTACGGGCGGTTGTCATAAGCAAAACTTTAATTGCCGAAACTGTATAAATCATATTTTTTCCTCGATTCATGGCTAGGACAAGCTCAGCTTTTAAGGCATCCAATTCTCGTTCATTTAATATTCTTTGTCTTTCTTCTTCGGGATAATGTGCGATTCCCTCAACAGATATATTCAAGTTTCTTTCTTTGCGGATTAGCTTGCATAATACGCTGGCTAAGGCGAGCATTCTGTTTGCACTGTATGGCGTATTGGCTTTTGCCATGTGCAGTATCTCAAAATCTTTTCCTGTCAAATCCAACAATTTACGTTGCCCTAATTTGGGTTTGATGTCATTTTCCCAGTAAGTTTTATTATTTTTTAGATATTTTTCAGGATTTCTGTGTTTAGGAACATAAAAGGGAATAAAATAATTATTCCAAAATTCTTCCAGAGTTTCACACTCGCGATACTCCACTTTTTTTTCTTGCGGATCTTCGCCATTTTTTACTCTAAGCAATAACTCTGCAGCCTTTTCTCTGGCGATTTGCGCGGTCATAAATGATGATTCACCAAATAAATAAAAACGCTGTATTGCATTTTTTCCACCAGCGCTATGATAATATCTTAAAACAAACTTCTTTTTACCGTTGGGAATAACCTTTAATCCAAAACCGGTAATCTGGTCATCCCATATATAATAAATTTTATCTGTTATCTCTGCTTTTTGGATAACTGTCTGAGTTATATGTGGCATTCTATTTTCCTCTTAAAATAATTATAACTGCTTGTAATACTGGCATATCCACCGCCGGAAGCAAGCTCTTTTTTAGGTAAAATCAATAGGTTACAACAAAAATCAGCTCAAATCATTTTAGACTTGTTAATACTTTTTTTATTAAAATATCCAGTCATATTTGCCATTTGTAGATTTGGCGAATCCCAAGTTTCAAAAACTTCTTGAGTTAAACTGTTGCCATGGATAACTTTGACGCTTAATCCTAAAAGGCTTAACTGAATAAAGGCCATACTGACACATAGCGGGTCAATATCGGTGGCCTCAATATAAAGTTTGCCGCCCAACTGCTTATAACCACGATTTTTCAAACATTGGACAATTCCCAACACCATTGCACCGGAGCCGCACGCCGGTTCGGCAACGCTGCAATAACCTTTTTCGGAAATTGCTTTCTCAAAACCATCATCAATTGTGATTTCTGCCATAAATTCGCAAATATGGGATGGGGTGAAAAATTGGCCGTTGAAATGTTTTCCTAAGTTAAGCTCCATGAAGATTGTCCCTAGATAATCTTTGGGACTTTCTAACAATAATCTGGTTAAATCAGCTAGCATCTGCGGAAAATAAGTTCCAAAAACATTTTTATCATACCGTTTGATAACTTCTAAATATTCATTTTCTCGTTTATCATACTGTTCTTTATAATAACTTCGCGCCATTACCGGCACTTTCATAAAAGCATTATGCAGAGAACAACTACACACTGTGCAAAAGTCTTCAAATACTCGATACATCGGAAAATGGCTTAATCCGGAGATTTTTTCCAATCCCCGGATTAAACTCTTTTTAGTTATTTTTTCGATTTTTTCTTGCCCGATTTTTTTTTAGACTTTTTAGATTTCTTGTCTTCTTTAAAGTTCGGAGTTACTTCTTGCGGCTTGCTTATTTCTTCAAATAAGGCTTCATCTTCCGGTGTTATAGGCTCCGGCTTAATTCCTTCCGAAGTTGTCTCCGGCGGGAATCCTGCCCATTCGTTATCTTCAGCAGCGTCCACCGCATTTTCATTAAAAGAAAGAGGAGCGATTTCGTTCTGCTCCTCTTTAGTTTCAGTATCGTCTTTCATTTCCACCGGTGTATATGTTATACGCCCATCTTCGTCATAGCCTAAAAGGTGGCATTCTGTTTTGACTTCTGGAACCTCCGGAACATCTAATCCCTTGCGATTAACATAATCATTACAAAATTTAACATAATCGGGGTTAATATTCTCATTTTGCGGATTTACAACAACTTTAGCGATTTTTTCTTCAATTTCATTAAGACTAATATTGCCAAATTCTTTTTGATAATATTCTTTTACCCCATCCAGTTGCCCAGCTCGGAACAGAGGATCATCATAAATATTAATCATTGGGGCAAAACCATCAAATTTCATAAAGAAATAATACTTATTATAAAAATCGTATAACTGAATTTCTTTTTCATCACTGGTTAAAAAAGTCGCCAGCGCTTTTTTTCGGGTTAATGTCGATTTTCTGTGCTTAAATAACATTTCGGTATAACCGGGATATTTTTTTGTATCATAACTCATTTTTCTTCTCTTTAGTGTTCACTTGCCAAATAAATTGTTAAAACTCGGTTTGTTATCTCTGGATTGCTCGGGTCTTCCGAAGCAAACTCAAGGTTTTTATCATAATAATCGATTTTCCAAAAAATCTGTTCATTGCCATCGGCAAAAGCGCCGAAGTCACGTTCACCATAGGGATTGTTTTTGAAATCAAAATCATTAAATTCTTTTACTTTTTTAATAATTTCCCATTTCCTTTTCGGGCCGAGAGCTACAATGCCATTGCTGGTCATTACATACCCACCGCTAAAAGTCTTTCTGAGATTATCATTCAGCTCTGCAATTTTTTTCCAATTTGGGGAAAAGCTGCTATCATCATAATCCGTTGCTACATTGTTATTCATTTCTAACTCCTTGTTTTTATTAAATTATCTTTACATATTCTATACTGACATATCCACGATGGAACGCAAGTACTTTTTAGATAAATATTGTTGTTTTTCAATGTATTAGCATCGTAAAAGGTAACATTTTATTTCAGAAAAGAACAATTGTGGCGTAAAAGAACCGAAAGCAAAATACTTTCGGTTTTCAGATTAATACTCAAAAATGACTTCAAGAATTCTATAAGATATATTCTGCGGTTTCTTGCTATCACATAAATTTTTATTTTTATCATAATAGCTTACTCTCCAATGGAGTTTCACATTATCATCTTCAACAATGTTATCTAAATTTTCATCAATAACCAACCGGCTATTATACTCATTGTAATCAGTAACTTTTTCCACATTATCAAAAACCCAAATAGGGAAAGTCATTTCCATTTCAGGAGTCATCACCACATCATTAAGAGTCTTGAAGAAAAATCTTTTCAGTTCCTGTTGCTGTTTCTCAAGATCTTCATTGAAACCTTTACCCCTCGCTATTACTAAGGCACTTACAACATTCTCAAGCCTTTCATCAATAAATTCCGGTTTTTCATAACTTTCATAAAATTTATTAATATCCATAATATTTTCCTTTCATTCAATTAATTACCTTATACTTCTATACTGACATATCCATGACCAGACGCAAGCACTTTTTAAAAAATATTGTTGTTTTTCAATGTATTAGACTGTATTTTGAGCGGAATTTTATTTCTGCCGGTAAATTTTGGTCGGAGGAAAAGACCATTTAAAGAAATGAGACATAAAAAAATCTCCATATAAAATGGAGATTTTTTTTACTAAGATTGATATAATTAACGGGTATGTTTCAGCTTATTTATTACTTGCTGATTTAGCACTGTTGAATTGTTATTTGAAACATCTCTTACTGTTTTACTAATTAAAGTCTTAGTTTTATCAATACCATATACAGCTATAAAAGTACCCATTCTCGGACCTTCCTGTTGTCCAAGCATAGTTTCATAAAGCATTTTGAAATAATCTTTAAGTTTTTCCTGTCCATAATGCTTTTTACCAATATCATACACCAATGTCTCAATATCTTTTTCAGATTGTTGCTGTGTCTGGATAACCGTTAAACCATCCGAAATTTCATTGAGTACAGCTTTTTCAAATTCAGTTGGTATCCTGTATTGTTTCTGAGGCTTTACAAAATCCTGATAATAATTAATTGCATATCCGGCAATTTGATCTAACGCAGGAGAATTTTCTGGAGACAAAGCATTATTATAAGAACTGATATAATTCCACAATTCTTCTTTAGATTCTGCATTTGCAACACTAGCCAGATTTAATAACAAATTATAAGACATTGGCAAACGTTCATTAGGTAAATCTTTTTCCCTATGAATGTATCTGACAGGATTGTTAAGACTTTGTAAATCTGATTGCGTCCTACTTGCCCCCAAATATTGATAATATTCTTCTACATGCTTGGGAATAACGTCAAAATGTAACTTTTTCTGAGAGGTAGGTTTCTTATACATAAATAAGGCCAAGCTTTCAGGATTAGCATATCGAAGCCACTCATCAATACTGATACCATTACCAATAGACTTAGAAATTTTACGTCCTTGTTCATCAACAAACAGTTCATAGGATAATCCAACAGGTGGCCTTCCCCCTAATTTAGTGGTAATTTTACTTGATAATCTGACAGAATCCAATAAATCTTTACCAGACATCTCGTAATCTACATCAAAGGCTGCCCAGCGCATAGCCCAATCAGCTTTCCACTGCAATTTTGCATTACCGCTTAGAATACTTTGTTCTACTTCTCTACCGTCAACATCTTTAAACGCAATAGTCCCTTTTGATGGGTTTACATTTAACAAAGGAACTTGCAAAACTTCTCCTGTGGATGGAGATATCGGCATAATGGGACTATATGTTTTTCTCCGCTCTTCTCCCAATGTCGGTAACATTATAGCCATAATTTTATCATAATTTTCTAAGATGCGAATCAGTTTTTCATCAAAAACACCACTTTTATACATTTCTGTAGAACTTTTAAATTCATAATTAAAACCGTATGAATCTAAAAATTTTTGTAACATATTATTATTATGTTCAGAAAAGCTATTGTATTTTCCAAAAGGATCCGGAATGGATGATAATGGATGACCTAAATATTGCTGAAGCATTTCCTGATTAGGGACATTTGTTGGAACTTTTCTTAGGGCATCCATATCATCGGAAAATGCGTATAACTTGGTAGGAATATCAGATAATTGCTCAAATGCGTAACGAACCATGCTCGTTCTTGCAACTTCTCCAAAAGTTCCAATATGTGGAAGGCCTGAAGGGCCATAACCAGTTTCAAATAACACAAACCCTTTTTCTGGTACTTTATTTCCTAATCTTTGTAAAATTTTTCTGGCTTCTTCAAAAGGCCATGCATTTACTCTATCAAGTTCTTTTTTATCATATTTAGGCATAGAAAAATCCTTATAATCCATTAATCTATATTTAAAAAAATATAGATGGTTGTAAACTAATTGAAAGTGAAGTGTAATAATTTAACGTTTTTTTAACACAATAAATGCGTTTTGTCAACTTTTTTGTATATACCTATAATAGAGATAATCATAGAAACGTATTTACCTTAATCCGTATTCGTCCCTAAAAATAATCGTTATTTCAGAATAACATTTTGCAATTGCTGAACATCATTTTGAGATCGGTGAATTCTTATTTCCATTTTTTCATTTATGTGAGCTATTTTAAATGGGCTGTATGCCCAGAATGACCCAAAAACATCAACGTATGCTCCAACATTTCCAATTACTATATATGAATCTATCTTTGGTATCTCTTTCAGGTATGTCTCATATATGATATTATTGACAGGGCTAGTTATCCCATCCGTTATACCAACTTTGATACCGCTAACTTCTTCTTGCGGATAATACAAACAATACCTAGCATTTCCGTTGGGAATAAGAGCGTTCGTTCCAATATCTGTAACAATCCATACTTTTCCTGATTTATTTTTTATATCTAAAACTTTTCCAATGACATACCCTGAGTAGGCAGATAAGAAGCGTCCGGGTTCAATAATAAGACGCGAATTTGGAAATAGCTTATTAAACGTCAAAATAATTTGCTTAAACAAATTAGAAAAAACATTTTTTTCTTTAGGATTGTATATTTCAAAACCACCTCCAACATCTATTCGTGTCGGCGATAAATTATAAATAGTTTCGTATTTATCTAATTGTTGCTTTATTTCTTGCATTATCTTTTGATAAATAAAGGGCATTTTTTCATTAATTGTAAAATGAGTATGAAGCAAATCCCAAGAAACTCTGTTATGACTGGAACAAAAACGGAAAAATTTTGCACAAAAAGAAGATGAAATATCATGCCCCAATTTATGTTCTAACTGAAAATAATTATTACATTTATATTCTTCATCATCCAATTTAAATATCAATCGAATTCCTAATTTAAGATTTTTTATTTCTGGATTTGTTTCTAAAATTTTTGAAATATTTTCCAAATCACGTTCGCTATCAACAATAATAGTAGAATTTGGATAAAGAGCAACACGCTCTAACAAATCATAACTTCGACCCATACCATTTAAAATAAAAGATTTGAAATGGTGTTTTTCAGCTAAACAAAATTCCAACTCTGACATCACCTCAGCACCGGAAACACGAGAAGATAGGGAATCTAATACCAAACTATCATAACAGCTTTTCATGGCATAATAAACATCAACTTTTTCCGAAAAAATGGCCTCTTTTATAACATTGAGATTTTCAACTATTTTACTGCTACTGTAAAACAAAATAGGAGTTGATAAGTTATTATTCTCAATAAACTCTAATTCTTTATCGAAAACCATTGTACAAGCCTATTTAAAATCTTTATATATTTCTGAAATTCTAGGTTTTTCACTGCCTTGGTATTTACCATGATATAATTTTATATTCCCTTCTGGTTTCCAAAAAGTAACCTGACCAATCAGCATATTCGGGTAAACTTTAACAGGCAGGGTTGCATAAAGTTGCAACGTCAATTTTCCATAGGAGCCGATATCAATTAAATCCGAAGTAACATGAACAAAAAGTCCTTTCCTTGCCGTTCCTGATTTAGCGTGTAGAATAGGAACATAAAAATCGCTGCCAATTTTTTCAAAACTCGCTCCTAAATGAAAAGACTGTGGTTCCAATATTAAACCTGTCTCTGGTATCTTTATTTCTTCATATTCTGGCTGAATTTTAGGATCAATAACATCACTCGTGTATCGAATGAGGGTATCATCTAACCTTATGTCATAAGAATTAGTGGTAATTTGTTCCCTATTAAAAGGGCTTATTTTAATTCTTTGCATAGAAACTTGGTTAGATATTTCTTCTCCTGTCAAAATCATTTTGCAATTGCCTCATAAGGATAATTAAAATTTGCGTATGTAAAAGTATCCGGCTTTAAAACTCCACAATTATTCCAAAAAGTAACCTGTCCAATTTTCATGTTAGGATATAAAATTATGGGTTTTGCCGCTACTAATTCTAAAGTCCATTGGTGTTGAGAGGTTGTATGTCCTAAATCAGCAGATACTTGAAGAAATAGTCCCAAACGTCCAACAGAACTACGACCAATTAATGACATTGCATACTTTTTACTTCCGATAATCTCTTTAGTATGGCCCAGATACATAATGCCAGGTTGTAATAAATAACCACTTTCTGGAATTATAATTTCTTGGAAATGAGCTTTCTCTCCATCAAATCCCGTGAAAATTTTTAAAATATTTCCTAAACGGTAGTTATAACTGTTTGGATTTACCTGTTTTTCATCAAAAGGTGATAAAAATATATCACCTTTTTTTACCGCTTTGATAATTGCATCTCCAGTTAAAATCATTAGAACAGTTCCACATAACGATGGGGATATACAGATTTTCTATAGCGCAAAACTAAAACAGAGTAATTTTGATATGGCCTTAAAAGGTTAGATGCCATTTTTACCTGATATAAACGTTTGTACATTGCATCATAAATTTTTGTATCATTTATTTTACGAATTTCACAGGCTCTAGTTATTGTGCTCTCACAATAATCTTTTAACTCTGCTTCTGTTTCTTGGTATATAAAATTCCTATCCTCATAAATAATTTCCAATCCTTTATACATGTTCATAATATCTTTATATCCGGCAGTTGTTGGAGTTATTCCAAAAACATTCCGACCTAAATTTAACAAATCTTCCGGTATTGGATTTATTATGTAAAATGGAGAGGCTAACAAAAATCCCCCATCATTAAGAAAACTTATACACTTTTTGATAGCCTGCTGTGGATTAGGAAAGAACTGTGCTCCAGCGCCGATAGCAACATGCGTAAATTTTTCATTGGAATCAAAATTAAGAGCATCACCCTGAATGTAATTGAGATTTGCATTAGGCGCATAATGTTCCTTATTATATCGGGCCATCTCAATAGCATTATTTGACAAATCTATACCCAAAGCCTGACATCCCGTAAGAATACTTAATTCTCGTGACTGAAACCCCGTAGTACATGCAATTTGCAGTAGTTTGGATTTTTCGGTCATCCTTGAAAACATAGCCCACTTAGATAATGTATTATAAGCTCCGGGCAGAACATTCCATTGATTGATATATCCGACAAAATCTGGATAATTCATCTTCATAATTTTTTCTACAGTGATACTGGCTTCCACCGTTATAATCCTCCTTTGCACTTAATTATTGTTACTATTGTAACAACATTTATATCATTTTCAATTATTATCGATTGTTTATTTTCTGGTTTATTACTTGGGAAATATTTATATTTTCATTCCTTGCAACAGAACTATTCTCTGTAGGAATATTATAAACCTCGTAAGCAATCGGATATGGAATATTCTCTCGAATATGAGGAGTTTTCGTAATTCCCTGAAGGAAGCGGTCAAATCCAAAACCAACCCCACTAATAAAAGGACAACCAAGACGAAGAGCCTGAATGTGCCGTTGGTCGATATTGTCATATTCGTGTTTTAAGTCTAACTTCTGTTCTTTCAAACGTTCAATTTGCTCTGTCGGTTCCGAAAGTTCTTTGGCCAAATCACAAAACATGATACCATTTACAAAAAACCACTCCCTGTCTAATTCATCAGGATTATCCTCTTTTCTATGCATTAATGGAGATGTTTCTGTTGGCAGTCCATTTAAAATAGTAGGCGCAATGAAATGATGACCTAAAATAGTTTCTGCAATTTTGTTATGCAAATCTGATAAATTATCACACGCACTCACATCATATCGACGCTGTTTACACTGTGCCATAATTCCTTGATAATCTTTACTGTTTGATACGTCTATACCGAGGATATCTTTACATGCATCTTTATAATTCACATGTTTCCAAGAAAAATCATTATTCCAAATATCTGGAAAAACCTTATTTACTTCCTTAAGTCCATTGTTTACAACTTCCTGAATGATAGAACTCATTTCTGATGACTGCATATAAGCACCGTATGCTTCTAATAAAGTAAACTCAGGATTATACATACTGCTGATAGCCTCATTGCGAAAAGCTTTATCTATTTCATATACACGTTCTATTCCACCCGCAACAATACGCTTTAAATATAAATCCATTGTGGCTCTTAAAAACATATCTTGTTTTAACGCGTTACAATGTGACGTAAATGGAGCGGATTTACCACCGCCGTATTTGCCTTGCAAAATCGGAGTCGTTGTTTCTAGAAAACCATGCTTTTCTAGAATAGCTCTCGTTTGAAATAAAATTTTAGACCTTAAAATTAATCTTTTTTTCGTATCTTTATTTTGAATTATATCCGCCGTTCTATTTGAGAATCTTTTGGTAACATCTTTAGGGTTATTTAATATTTCCAAACATGGAGCGACCATACTAATACTTTGAATCAGAATAGAAGGTTCGTTAGATTTTGACATCATTGCATGCCCTCGAACCTCAATGATATCGTTTTTAACAAAAGAATCTTTTACTTTTGCATACTCAGATTCGCCTAATAAGTCCTTTTTACAAATAACTTGAATTTTGCTTTCCTGATCTTCAATATCATAAAATAGTAAACTTCCATGCTTTCTAACAGATGAAATTCGTCCGGTTATGATAAATTCTTTACCTTCTCCGGAAAAGGCCGTATCAACAACTTCCTTAATTGTCGCATTTCTATGGGTTTGTGAAGCATAAGGAGAAGTTATACCATTTTTTTGAAGATTTAATATTCTATCTTCCATGAGTATCTCCTAATTTAACTGGGTACAGTTTACTGTATTTTATTATTTTGTCAATATTCTTTCTATATTTTTCTATTTTTTCAACAAAACACATATAATAGTATGATTTTCATACAATAGAATGCTTGACAAAATAGATAAAAACATATATCAAAGTATTAACAAAACCTTAAAGGAGACCTAATTTGAAAAAAGTGAACATACTTATGTTTGATGCGGCTGAAGATATTGGCGAATATAATGAACCCTTAGGAATTGAGGTTATTGCTGGATTTTTGAAAAAAAATAACGCGGAAGCTAATATTGAGTTTCATTCACAATCAATTCATGGGGATATAAATAATGACTTATCTAAATATGATATAGTGGCATTATCGCTCCCATTTAATTCTTTATCTTCTGTTGATAAAATATACCCCAAAATTAATTTTGAAAAGCAATTCATGATGATTGGAAATTCTCTATCAACCTTTGGATATAAAGATATATTAGGGAAATACCCCAATCTTATTTGCTCTCTGGGAGAGGGCGAATACTCAATGCTTGACCTTGTTGAGTATATACATAAAAGAAAAGATTTTCAGGATATACGAAATATTGCTTATATAAAGGAAGGCTCTTTAAGAAAAAATCCGAGAGTTTTGGTAGATGCCAATGATATCGTTATGCCCGAGAGATTTCCAGAAGTTATTAATTTTTTGAAATCTAAAAAAGGAACGTTCCGCATAGAGGGGAGTCGAGGTTGTTTGTACGGTGGCTGTTCTTTTTGTTATATTCCGGGAAAATATCCTAATAAAACCAGAAGAAACGTTTCCGAAGAACAGATTTTAAAACAAATTATAGAATTGGATAAAATTGGCGTAAAAATGCCGTATTTTACGGATGAAGATTTTATTGGTGGAAATTTTGACCGGGCTATCAGTATCGCAGAAAAAATATCTGAAGCTAAAAGAAACGGTATCATTTCTCAAGATATGAATTTTTATTTTAATACTCGTGCAGCAGATGTTATTAATCCTCGTTGGGCCGAATTAAGTTCTGTTTTTATGGAGGCGGGACTAAATCAGGTCTTTGTCGGTATTGAGTCTGGTTCAAAAGAACAGCTAAAACGTTTTAAAAAACCAACAAGTGTCGAAAACAATAAAAAATGTTTAGATATTCTGGAGCAAAATGGTTTTAACATAGAAGTCGGATATATTCTGTTTGATCCTTATTCTACAGTTAAGGAATTAAAAGAATCTTTAGATTTTTTTGATAAAACAAGATTATACAATAAAAGAGTTTATTTAATTGATAATCTTAAAATCACACCGTTTTCTAAATTCCATGATATGGCTTATACTAAGCAATTGGCTTTGTCACCTTTAAATGTTCAGACCGTTTCCTATGATTATGAATTCGAGGATGCCAAAGTGCAAAAAATTTGGAATACAGCGTCAAAATGGAAAAGAAATGTTGAGAAAAAATATAGTACATACGAAGCAAATACCCGTGGAGAGAGTAATAACATCTTTTTTGCGGAAGAAGCTAAAATTCTAAACTATTTAGAATTTCAAGTTATTTCAAACTTGGTTAAATATGCTGATAGCGGAATAAAAGACTACAAAGAATTATGTCAAAAATCTATGAAGATTTATGAAAATATTATAAATCATAAATCGAAAGGAAAAAGAAAACAAACTATGTATGTATTAAATAAAAATAAAGGAAAAGCATACTAATATTTTGCTTAACATATATTTTTAAGTAGAGGTGTTTTATGAAACGGCTTATCAAACCCAAAGCATTAAACATTGGAGATACAGTTGCGACCATCTCCTTATCATGGGGAGGAGCAGCCGTTTTTAGGAAACGATATGAACAGGGGGTTCATCAATTTAAGGAAGCGTTCGGTGTCAATGTCATTGAAACATCCCATTCTTTAGCTTCCGAAAATGATATTTACGAACATCCAGAATGGCGCTTAGCCGATTTAATGGAAGCTTTTGAGAATCCTGAAATCAAAGCGATACTCTGTAATGTCGGCGGCGATGATACCATTCGTTTGTTGCGTCACATGAATGATAAGCATTTTCAAACAATTCATGATAATCCTAAGATTTTTTTGGGAATGAGTGATACTACAATTAACCATTTGATGTGTTATAAGGCTGGTTTGGAATCTTTTTATAGCCCTTGTACGATGTTTGGTTATGCTGAGAATGGCGGAATTCCTAAATTTATTATTGAAAGTACAAAAAAAACACTTTTCAGCACAGCACCAATCGGTACTTTGCCAGAAAGTGATGAGTATATTATTGACAAAGTTGAATGGGGAAAAGAGCATATTATGCGTCCCAGAACAAAAAGCACTGGTTGGAGATACATACAGGGAAGCAAAACAGTTCAAGGGAAATTGCTGGGTGGTTGCTTTGACAGTTTGATGGAATGCGTAAATGGAACATCTTTATTTCCAGCTGTTACTGATTTTGATGATACAATACTATTTTTGGAAAATTCAGAGGATAATCCTTCTCCAGATTTGACGACTTGTTTCCTTCGTACGTTGGGAGCAATGGGAATTCTTGAAAGAATCAATGGTATTCTATTTGCTCGTCCCGGAGGAGAGTTTTTACCTGAAGAGCAGAAAGAAAAAACAAATTGGCAAAGTCAATATGCCGAATTTGATGAGGCTTTCTTAATGGTTTGTAAGGAATATGAACGACAGGACTTACCTATTGTAACTAATATGGATTTCGGACATACTGTTCCTCAGCTCATACTTCCTTATGGAATAACAGCTGAAATAAACCCAAATTTAAAAACTGTTTCTATTTTGGAAGCTGCTGTAAGTTAGTTAATCAAAAATCCCACTATTTTACAATGATGGGGTCTTTTTAGAATAACTGTACTCTAGCTCATGTGCTGAGATATAACCATTTACATCTTCATAAATTTGAGAATATTCTGCAAAATTAAATATTTCTTGGCTTCAAAAAGATACAACTCTTATAATTTTCTGAACATCTACTGGTGGCAATTTATGATTACCTGCAGAAAAAGATTTAATTTCTTCATCCTCTATATTTGTTTTTTTATTGAAATTTATTTTTTGTAATTGTCATCAATGTTCTTTCATAATATAAATTCTTGAAAACTGTTAAAAGATATATTAGACTCATATTTGTTTGGTATTAGGGATCGTCAACCCCACTATCAAAGAACAAATTATCCTAGCGGATTAGATATATCCGTTAGCCTTCTAAGGCAATATCTCGACTGCAATGGTCGGGATGCCTCCGACTATAAGCAAAACAGATATCGGAGGCATGCCAACGATATTTGTTAAGGTCAGAGGATCATTTTCTAGGATAGTGATTTTGACGACGTCCCGACCACCTTTCACGGTGGTCTTTTTTATTGAAAGGAATTAGTCGTGAGAAATATCCTAGACTTCATATCTGAAAGAAACTTACAAGATTTAGGCGAAAAATTGCATTGGTCACGGGCTGAACATAAACTTGGCATTGAAGAAGTTGCCAAACAAATAAATTGTCCAGTTTTGAAGTTAGACCGTTTGGAAGCAGGTTTAGAGAGAATAGAAGAGAAAACTTTGATTTCTCTTTTGAATCTGTATAATGAAAAGCTTACAATTCGTTTGGAGGCCTATGATGACTCAATCTGATTATCCCATTTACACATTAGACGCCATTCATGAAGATATTTGTTTTTTGGTTTCTTACTTTTTTTATGATACCCGTAAGAAAAAAGAATACTCTTTAGCGGAAGTTAGTAAAAAAACGGGAATATCTATCGAAGATATTGATAAACTAGAGACAATGAGGGGAGTTTATGATTTTTGTATAATCAGCCGTTTAATAGATTTTTACCAAACAAAAATGCCCGTAGATATTAGTTGTTTTCCGAAGTTACCAAAAAATATTGCAAAAAAATGCTTGGCCTGAAAAGTTCATTAATAAAAGCCTTCATAAGAAGGCTTTTATTAAAACTATATTTTTTCATTGGCTAAATTGATAACGACTTTTTTATATATTTTCGCTTGGATGACGGCTTCATACGCTCCGCCGTATTCCCTATAAATATAAGAAATTATGTAATCCGCATTTTTAACCATATAGCGATTACGGACAGGAATGGCTAGTTTATAAGGGGCGGCTTCAACTTCTGCCGGATAGTCAAAACTGTCAAAAAAGTTATCTCTACCACGATGCAGTTGCTGTATATATGCAGCTACCAAAACAATATGAATGTTTGGATATTCCCGTTTCAGCTTTCTTAGAATTCCAGAAGCATAAATATCAAACCACCCATATCCGCCAATCCAGAATGTATTTACGCCTTTTTCGATTATAAGCCGTCGTATTTGTTTTTCAATTAGCGGCTCAATTTTAGAAGAAGTATCTCTATGTCCGAAAAATGCGCATACTTTTCTCATATTGTTCCAAACTCCCAAAAAAAAGACCACCTAAAATAGGTGGTCGGAGAGTTCGTAAATCACATTTCGCAAAATGATTCCTTTAGCCTTTAGAATCCGGAGATTCCTATTGCATACGCTAAAAGCTCCCCGACCGTAGCCGGGGATATATTTACTATCAGCTATTGCAAATAACCGACAATATGACGATGTATATCCAAACACCGTGCGAAATGAGGCTTACGACAGCCCCGCACCCATGTGCTAAACTAGGGGAACTTCCCCAAGTCTGATATGAGGATACCGATGAAAGGTTAATTTTGCAATAAGAAACTGAAAGTTAAAATTTTCAAAATTGTTTTTA
This sequence comes from uncultured bacterium, assembly GCA_902489575.1. Taxonomy (GTDB): domain Bacteria; phylum Cyanobacteriota; class Vampirovibrionia; order Gastranaerophilales; family Gastranaerophilaceae; genus Zag111. Next base: position 2,652 of record CABUAQ010000033.1, on the reverse strand, counting down.
CTCCTCCCAAAAAATGCCACTGAATTGTCCAAATTTTGAGGAACAGTTCTGAGAAAAGTCGGTTTTTTCCGTTTTTTAACGCAAACCACTTGCAATTTAAAATGTGTATTTTATACTACTGTTTGTTGGAAGGCCCAATTCCGACAGGGTTCGGTAAAACCTAATCAGTATGGGCAAATCTCTTGGGCTTTGTGAGCTTTTAAAACAAGAGTATATTGCTATAGGGCATTTCACCTTAACGGGTGGATGCCAGCTAATAAGGCCTAGCCAAATAACTGGGCTATTTTTCATACTGATTATAGTTTACCCATCCACCCACCTGTGGTCGCACAGGTGGGAAAAACGTATTAACCCGTTGAAAGGATGGTAGCGATGCGAGATTTCAAATTCATAAGAACTAAGGCATTAGCGCCAAAATTTGAAGAACCGACAATCAAAGAACTTATCCGTTGTGTGGCAGACAATATGGATGATGCCCAATGGCGGCAATATCAATCGCTTTCTGCAGAGGAACAAGAGGTGTACGCTTTTGCGCTGCTGACAGAAACGGAAGAAACGGTTACAGCGACAAAAAAATATTTTTATACGATTGCCGGGGAAATTGAAAAACTGCTGCAAAATGGCGATGAGCCTCAGCTTGAAAAATTGTTGCCGGAAGTCTTAAAATATTTCCCCGAACCTCAGCGCACTTATTGTGCTATGGTTCATTCTCTACATGATTGTCTGGCTCGTACCGAACTCATTATTGCGAGAATAAACGAAGAACTTGGCGAGATTACCAATGTGGCTCAGCTCGCGTTGTTTGACTATTACATTAACAGCGGCAAACTCAAATCCTATTGCAAAAGACACGAAAGTTAAGTCCGATGCGGCTTTGTTGGGGCAGGATAGCGATTGGCATAATTTTACTTTTTGCACAGCCATTGTCTGCCGCAGACTTAAATAAAGCGGACATTTTAAAAATAACTGACGGTGATACGGTATTGCTTGCCGTGAATGGAGAAGAAATAAAACTTCGGCTGTTAGAAATAGACTGCTTTGAAAATAAGCCCAATCTGCGTGCCAAGTGGCAGGCGGAAACTTATGGTTTAACCAAAACGGAAGTTTTGCATCGTGGAAAGCAGTCAGCCGTTGTCCTGAAAAAATTGTGGCGGGACAACCGAGCCTTTTTCTACGTGAAACTCAAAGGAAAAGATGTTTACCGCCGCTATCTTGGTACTCTTTTTATTATCCGCAATGATATTGAGATTGATGTTAACCATTATATGTTAAAATATGGTGGTTGTTTGCCATATCGGCCCAAGCCAAGACGTTGGAAACCCAAGCAATAAAAAACTTGCTTTTTTATTTATGTTGCCAGTACTGATATGTACTGGGACACTGGCGTTCTGGTAGGTTGGTAAGGCCTGATTGGTGTGGGCAGGTTCCCTTTACGTGCAAGGAAAATTTTGTCGTTTTAATTTGGGCGGATGCCGGCCAATAAGGCTTAGCCAAATAACTGGGCTATTTTCACGTTAATCATAGTTACCAACCCGCCCGCCTTTGCTTGAATGTCTGAACTAATCTGTAAAATGGGGTTTATATTTCTCTGCGGCTTCAAAGCGCATAAGCTTTCCGTACTGCCGATAATAAAAACCGTTTATTACGTCTAAAAGCGCCAAATTCCGCACGCCCCATACAATAATCTCGCTCCGCATATAGCGCACCCACATTTCGGCAGTGGCGTTTCCTGAGGCATAAGCCGATTGCGGAAGCTTAATAATCTCATCGTAGTCTTTATTATAGTATGCGCTAATGGCAATTGCGGCAATATCTTGTTCCTCTGCTGCAAATTCCCGCTGTACCAAAATTCGGCAATACAAATCGACATAAGTTACCAGCGCAAGCTTAAAAAAATCGCTGTTTCTATAGTCTTTGGCAACATTCTCCGTATTACGCCTCAAAATGCGTACCAGTTGTTCATAAATGCCTAAAAACATCCCCTGACGATAAATTGCTACAAGATTGTCTTCATCAACGTTTTGGCAATACTTCTGCCAAATGGCTTCATCACGTTGCTTTAAATCAGCTATTTCCATACTCTTATCTCTGCGGTAACACATTTTCCCACCTGTGTGACCACAGGTGGGTGGATGGGTAAACTATAATCAGTATGAAAAATAGCCCAGTTATTCGAGCTATGCCTTATATACCTGGCATCCACCCGTTAGGGTGAGATGCCCATATAGCAACACACTCTTGTTTTTAAAGCTCATAAAGCTCAAGAGACTTGCCCATACTGATTAGAAATTACCGTTCCTTGTCGGAATTGGGCTTTCCGACGTTTATCAGCATACAGAACATAATTTTAATTTGCAAGCGATTTTGCAAAAAAACGGAAAACCCCAGCAGAGAACTGCTGGGGTTTTCTAAAGACTTGTGATTTTTTTATTGTGTTATTTTAGTTTAAGGAATCTTGCAAAGTCTTGCCAACCTTAAATCTGGCAACCTTTTTCGCCGCAACTTTAATCGTTTCACCGGTGCGCGGGTTGCGAGCCGTAGACGCGGCACGCTTGGAAACAGAGAATGTTCCGAAACCTACCAAACGAATTTCATCACCTTTTTTCAGAGCGGTGGTAACAGAAGCAATAAACGCGTCCAGAGCTTTGGTTG
>CABUAQ010000032.1 GCA_902489575.1 uncultured bacterium | reverse complement strand
ATTTGGGAGTACTGACCCTGCTGTTATTATTTCTAATATTGAAGGTTTAAAAGAGCAATACAGTAATAAAGATATTATTAATATTTATAACTATATGTTGTCTCATTCTCAAGATCCTGATGTTATTATGTATTTAATTCGTTGTACAGATATGTACAGGGATGAATCAAGTTTAGAATATCTTGTTGATATTTTGTTGTTAAAAAATGCCGCTTTTGCTGTGGACGACGTTAAGGAAAAATATATTAATGTCAGGGTAATGTGCGCAAAAGCTATTGCTAATCAGAAAAATACCAGTGTTGTGTCATCTTTATTATATTGTTTAAATAATAAGGATGAACATTACAGGGTTCGTTTGGCATGTGCGGATGCTTTAGGCAGACTTGGTGACAGGTATGCTGTGGCACCGTTGATTGATGTTGTCACGGATGAAGATGAAAAATCTGTTTATCTCAGAGAATCTGCGGTATCGGCACTCGGACTGTTAGGAGACTCAAGGGCGGTTGATCCTCTTGTAAGTATTCTTGAAACAAAACAGGGAATTATGGATAAATTTTCTTTTCTAAAAGAACGGGCGATAGAGGCTTTGATAAAGGTTGGTCTTTGTGATAATGAGAGAGTTTTCAGGGCTTTAAAAAATTCTTTGTCAGATGAATCCGTTCAGGTTCGTATAAACGCGATAGAAGCTTTGATGGATAGTGAGCATCCGAAAGCGTTTGAAACTATTAAAAATTCTTTTTTGAATGATAAGGATGATGAAGTTAAGAAAAATGCAATGATTGCGCTGTATAATATGTCAGATAGAAAAATTTTGGATGAAGTTATAAATTCACCTGATTTTTCGGATAGTTTGAAAGTCGAAGCTGTTTCAATACTTGAAGAATGTGAACAGGAGGATAGCTAGCGGCCATGGGTAAATCAATAATATTGATGTCCGGCGGGTTAGATTCTTTAGTTAGTTTAGGGCTAAAGAGAGACGAACTTAATATTCAATTGGGTTTAACCTTCGATTACGGGCAAAAGGCAGTATCTAAAGAAATTTGCGCATCAAAAAAGATTTGCGAATATTATGATATCGAACATAGAGTTATAAAACTTGACTGGTTGTCTTCTATTACTCAGACAGCTTTGGTTTCTGAGTGTGACATTCCAACCGGACTCAGTCTTGATGATTCTGAAAATTCCGCAAAATCAGTATGGGTTCCTAATAGAAACGGTTTGTTTTTAAATATTGCAGGATGTTTTGCTGATTCATACGGGTATGATTTCATTGTTATTGGTGCAAATAAAGAGGAAGGGCAAACTTTTCCTGATAATACACAAGAATTTATAGATTCTGTAAATCAGGAATTTAAATTCTCCACCCGGGTTTCACCCAAGGTAGTTGCACCCTTGATAAATTGTGTTAAAAATGATATAGTCATGTTAGCTTTGAAAAACGGTGTTCCGTTGGAGTTGACAATGAGCTGTTATCAAAGTGGTGAAAAACATTGCGGGATATGCGAATCATGCTTGAGGCTGAAAAAAGCTCTTGAGGCAAACCATGACAATCATTATGTAAAGGTTCTTTTTAAATAAGAAGATGAAAACATTATTTATAGATAACGAAATTAAATATATTGGATCACAATTAGCTCCTCACTGGATTTATAAGAATTTCAAAATTCAAGGGGATGCAATAGTTGCATTTTGCGGTGAGTGTGAAGTTAAGCTTACTGAGATGGTTGATATTGAAGATGTCATCAATAATGAACCTATTTACAGTAAGTATATGTTAAGCTTTATAACCGAACAGTTTAATGTTGAACTTGTAGAAGGCGTTTTTAGGCAAAGACTTTTGATGTGCTGCATTAAAGAGGCCTTGGAGCGCCGGAGCTTCACTGTCACAAGAAGTGGTGACGATTTGTTTGTTAATGAAAAGAAATTATCGGTTTCTATAGCAACAAAATCAACAACATCAGTATTAATTCATACAGGTGTAAATATTTTATCTGAAGGTGCTCCAATTCCTGTTTCTGGTTTACAAAGTGATATGGGAATTCCCGATATTAAAGAATTTGCTCTTGAGATTATGAAAAATTATAGTGACGAGTTGGAAGATATTGTCTTAGCTAGTACAAAGGTTCGAGGTGTTTAATGTTAAAAGATACGGATAAATATGAAGCTTCGGCTCATTTTTCATATAATGAATACAAAAAGAAAGTTAAAAAATCTCCAAATAAAGATGTTATGGTGTTTTTTTCGGTTTTTGTTATCGGTGTTCTTATAATTCTCGGATTTGTAAAGATTTTGTCACCAAATGTAGATGTTGCAATAAGTGTTGATAACGAGGTTGCTTCTGTTGAAGATGATGAGGATACTACAGCAGCATCTGTAGTTGATGAAAGGCTTCGTCGTTTAAAGCTAGAGGATGAGGGGAAAAAAGAAGGAGATGAAGAGATGTTTTCTCCTGAATTGGATGAAAAGGTTGTGCTGCCTAATCAACACAGAAAAACTGTCGGTGAAATTGAAGCTGAAAAGGCTAATATGCTTAATGTGAAAGATTTAGAAGAAGCAAATGATAAGGTAACTTCAGAAACACAAACGGTTAATAAGCAGGAAAATATTCAAGATATTCAAAAAACTCAACCGCCGGTTCCCAAACATCAATCTATGCCGGAGCAAATTGTTAATGCAAAGGTGGTTGTTGGGTATTATGCGACAGAAAAGCAGGCAGAAGTTGCTAAAAGTATTATCCAGGATGCAGGTTTAGGTGTTACACCTATGGTTAAAAATTTGGGCGGCTATTATACTTTGCAGGTTGGAGCTTATACTTCGCGCGAGAAGGCTCAGCAGGCAGCTAATAATCTTTTAAAAAGTAATTTCCCAGCAAGAGTTATTGTTGAATAGGGGCAGTTTATTTTAAATAAAATAGTGTAACTATATTTTATACAGTATTTTGTTGTGCAGGAATAAATGTTTTTGTGATTTTGCTGTTTCTCATTTTATCCCTTGTAATTTCACTATATTTTACATATAATTTTTGTATGAAAAATGTAAAAAGAATTAAATTAAGGGATTTTGTGATCGGGGGAGATAAATTAACTATTCTCGCCGGTCCTTGTGCTATAGAAAGTAAAGAAATTTTAGAGCAGACAGCTGAAGGGTTAAAAGAAATTACAAAAGAATTAGATATAAATTTTGTTTTTAAATCTTCTTTTGATAAAGCCAACCGATCTTCTATAACCTCTTTCAGAGGCCCGGGGCTGGAAAAAGGTTTAGCTATGCTTAAAGAAATTAAGGATAAATATGATTTGCCGGTTGTAACGGATATTCATACTCCGGATCAGGCTGAACCTGTTTCCAAAGTCGCTGATATATTGCAGATTCCGGCGTTTTTATGCCGCCAGACAGATTTGCTTGTCGCTGCAGCAAAAACAGGTAAAATTGTAAATATTAAAAAAGGGCAGTTTTTATCACCTGAACAGATGGGTAGTCTTGTAAAAAAAGTTGAAGATGCGGGAAATGCTAATATTTTACTGACAGACAGAGGTACAACCTTTGGTTATAATAATCTTGTGGTGGATTTTCGAGGGGTGCCTATTATGCAAGAATTTGGCTATCCGGTTGTGTTTGATGCAACACATAGTGTTCAGTTGCCGGGAGCTAATGGCAACTGCTCAGGAGGGGACAGAAGATTTGTTCCTGTTTTGGCAAAAGCTGCTGTTGCGGTTGGGGCAAATGCTTTATTTTTTGAAGTCCATCCTGAACCGGATAAAGCCTTGTGTGATGGACCGAATATGGTTGCATTAAAAGACGCAAAGGCGTTATTTGCGGCTTGCAAACAATTATTTGAGGTTGCAAAAGCGTAATGATTATTAAAACTTTTGTAAAAGGTCCGGTTGATGCTAATAATTACCTGCTTATTGACGAGAAGTCAAATGATGCGGTTTTAATTGACTGTTCATCTGCTGATAATGAATTCGTCAATGCAATTAAAAATCTGGGTGTTAATCTTAAGTATATACTTTTAACTCACGGTCATTTTGATCATATTTTGGGGGTTGATAAATTTAATGATGTATTTGGTGTTGATGCTTACGTCGATAAGAACGATATGTCTCAAGTTAAATTTGTGCCGGATATGATGCAGATGTTTTGCGGAATGTTTCCGGTTTCAATTACGAGTATAAATCATTTTGTAAGTGACGGGGATGAATTCAGAATTGGTGATATTCATATTAAGGCTATCTCAACTCCGGGGCATACCCGGGGTGGAATATCTTATCTTGTCGGAGATAAGTTGTTTTCTGGAGATACTCTTTTTCAGGGAAGTGTTGGCAGATGTGATTTGTTAGATGGTGATTTTAGACAAATTGTTAATAGTATTAAATCAAAGTTGTTTGTTTTGCCTGATAATACAGAGGTTTATCCAGGGCATGGCGCAAAAACTACTATCGGATTTGAGAAAAAATATAATGAAATTGTAAATGTGTAGAGGTATAAAAATGAAGGAACAATTAGAAAGAATTTATACAGATGCGGTTGCTGATATTGACAAAGCTCTTACAGTGAAAGATTTGGAGGATATAAAATTCAAATACCTGAGCCGAAAAGGAGAATTTAACGAAATTAAAAAGGGGTTGAAAAACTTATCTCCTGAAGATAAAAGAGTTGTTGGTTCTCTTGCCAACGACATTACTCAAAAACTTGAGTCTTCCATAAAAGAAAAATTTCAATTGTTCTATGAACAGGAGTTGAATAAAAAACTTGAGGGGGAAAAAATTGATGTTACTTTACCCGGTCAATATGTTCAAAGAGGACATGTTCACCCGCTGACATCTACTACAAATGAGATTGTTTCTATATTCCAGAGTTTGGGCTTTTCTGTTGCGCCTAATGAAGATTCTCCGGAAGTTGAAACCGAGTATTTTAATTTTGATATGTTAAATGTTCCAAAAGATCACCCAGCCAGGGATGTTCAGGATACATTTTTTACAAATATTGCCCATAATGTTGTGTTAAGAAGCCAAACCTCAGGTGCGCAAGTTCACGTAATGGAAAGACAAAAACCTCCGATAAGAATTATTGCTCCGGGCAGAGTTTATAGAAATGAAAATATTAATTCTCGCAAAAATAATTTCTTTCATCAGATTGAAGGTCTTTATGTAGATAAAGATATTACTTTTGGTGATTTGAAAGGTGTTTTAAACGAATTTATCAGATTGTATTTTGGAGCAAGCAGACCTACTCGTTTTAGAAATAGCTTTTTCCCGTTCACGGAACCTTCGGCGGAGATTGATGTTCAGTGTATTATGTGTGAAGGCAAGGGCTGCAGGACATGTTCTGGCACAGGGTGGCTGGAAATTCTTGGTGCTGGGATGGTTGACCCTAATGTTTTGAAAGGGGTTGGAATTGATCCTGATATTTATTCAGGGTTTGCCTTTGGCATGGGGGTCGAAAGACTTGCTATGCTAAAATATGCGATTGATGATATAAGATTGTTCTTTAATAATGATGTAAGATTTTTAGAGCAATTTAAAGGTTAGAGAATAAATAATAATAGTGGTGGGTTATATTTTCTCCTGCGATTGATAATTTGTTCAAAATTCATTGATGTTTAAAAAGAAGATAGAGGATATTTATGTCTATAATTATAATGATTTTATTACTTAGTTTTTTAGTTCTTGTGCATGAGGCGGGGCATTTTTTTGCAGCGCGTGCACTTGGTATAAAAGTTTCAAAGTTCGGGTTTGGTTTACCAATAGGACCGACTTTATGGAGTAAAAAAATCGGCGATGTAGAAGTTGTTGTTCATGCGTTTTTGCTGGGCGGGTATGTATCTTTTCCGGATGATGAAAAAGATTCTGATGTCCCTGTTGATTCGGATGAACGTTTCATGAACAAGCCTGTTTGGCAAAGAATGATTGTAATTTCTGCGGGTGTTATTGCAAATATTATTACGGCATTTGTTTTTGTATTGATTACGGCATTTGCCTGGGGACGCCTGCCTTCCGGTCAGTATGAGGTTTATATTAATAAAATAGCTGCTGCTAAAGGGGAATCTGTGTGGTACAGCGGATTGCAAGAAGGTGACAGAGTTATCAAAATTAACGGTTCTGATATTAATTCAAGTTATGCTTTGACCCTGTATGCGAAAAACAGTAAGGCTAATGACGGTAAAGTTGATGAGACTTATGTATTGTCTAATTTGGAAAAGCTGCACAAATTAAATCCTAAAATCTCAAACAGCGATAAAACTCTTATTCCAAAGGGGGCGATTATTAAAATATCTGAGTTAATGAATGCTAAAGAACCTGCCATTAAAATTGATGATAAAGCTTTAAGAGGGTATAAACTTTATAAGAATGAAGACTTGGTGTCTTTGACTAAGAACCAATTAGATTTAAGAAATAATCTTAAAAATAAGGTAAATTATATTTCGGATGGGAAAGCTTCATTAGAAGATTTGGCATTTGCTCTTTCTGACGGACAGGTTCCTTTGAATATAGTTGTTCAAAGAAATGGGGAAAATATAGAGTTAAAGCCGATTTATCCCAATAATAAGGGGTTAATCGGAGTAATGGTAGAAGCAAAAGAGGTTTTAAATCCTACAAAAAGTATTCCGGATGCTGTTGCGGGTTCATGTAAATACCTGTGGGAACAGACTTATATGCTTGTTTACGGATTGTGGCAATTATTTACCGGTAATATCCCAATGAAGGATTTACACGGAATTGTTGTTATTACAAAAATTGGCGGGGATGTAATTCAAAACAGCGGATTTTTTTCAGGATTGTTGCTAACTGCAATGATATCTTTAGATTTAGCTTTGGTTAACTTTCTTCCTATACCTGCCTTAGACGGCGGTCATTTTATGTTCCTTGTTCTGGAAAAACTTAGAGGTAAACCGGTTGATGAAGAGACTATGAATAAAATTAGTTCGGCATTTTTTATACTGTTAATTTTATTTATGGTATTTGTTGTATTTAATGATGTTTACGCTCTTATAAAACACAAATTCTAAAATTTTATGTATATTTTAAACGATTATTGGTATGACTGATTAATATAAAAAGGGGGAATATTAAAGAAAATGTTAGATTTTATTCACACGCATGGCATGATTATATCAGGATTGATTCTTTTAATTGCCTATATTTTCATTGCGAGCGAAAAAATTCAAAAGTCGGTAGTTGCGCTGGTTGGTGCATCTTTGACAATGTTACTCGGCTTAGTTCCATTATCGCTTCATCTTGAAAATAATGTAAAGGGTGTTTTTGAGTATGTTGATTTCGAGGTAATTTTTCTACTGATAGGTATGATGATTATTGTTAATATTGCAAGTCGAAGCGGTGTATTTAAGTGGATGGCGTTAAATTTATTAAAAGCAACAAAAGGTCATCCTAAAACAGTTTTATTTGCACTGGCTGCGTTTACGGCTGTTGCTTCGGCTTTTTTGGATAATGTTACAACTGTTGTTTTGATGATGCCTATAACATTTGTTATTGCAAAAGAATTTGAAACTGATCCTGTTCCATTTTTAATAACAGAAGTATTAGCTTCAAATGTGGGGGGGACAGCAACTTTAATCGGCGATCCGCCAAATATAATTATTGGTACCCGTGCAGGTTTGAGTTTTATGGATTTTGTAAGAGAGCTTACTCCTATAGTTGCTGTAATCTTTTTAGTTTCAATTTCCGTGTTAATCTTTCTATTTAGAAAAGGTTTGAGGGCTACTCCGGAAAAAATGGAGCATATTGCTAACCTTGATAATTCAAGAACCATTACTGATAAAAAGCTTATGATAAGATCTGTTGTTACGTTAGCACTTGTTATTTTAGGTTTTGTGACTCATGATATTACTCATATTTCAGCATTTGTGTTTGCTGTATCCGGAGCTTCGTTCTTACTACTATTTGAAAAACCAAAAGAAATTTACCGTGACGTAGAATGGTTAACTATTTTTTTCTTTATAGGACTATTTATTATTATTGGCGGATTTGAAGCAAATGGCGGTATCAAGTATCTTGCAGATCAGTTAATTGTTTTAACTAACGGAAGTCTTGAAACTGCGACAATGATTATTCTTTGGGCTTCTGGTATTTTATCAGGTATTATTGATAATATTCCGTACACAGCAACTATGGCACCATTGATTTCAGAACTTGTAAATCCTGCTAATCCGAATGCGATTACAGGTCATACTCATGCGTTGTGGTGGGCACTATCATTAGGTGCTTGTTTAGGTGGAAACCTTACAATTATTGGTGCAGCAGCAAATGTTTTAGTTAGTGAAACAGCAGCATCTAAAGGGCATAAAATTTCATTTTTAAGATTTATGAAATATGGTGCTTTAGTAACGTTTATTTCGTTGGTATTGAGTTCTGTTTATTTGTATTTAAAATATTTGCGATAACATAGTGTAAAATGACAAGAAAGAGCCTCATACAATACGTATGAGGCTCTTTTCTTTGGGTGATGAAGATTTAACTATGGTCTTTCGGGTATAATTTTGTATTATTCATTACATCCGAAAGCAATAGTAACGTGTTCCCTAGGATTTATAGCAGATATTTTGTATCCGCGAGGATCAACAAGGTATGCAAATTCATCACCGGTAGTTTGGAATAAGCCCATAGTACCTGACAAGGCAGTTCTTGTTACATCAATTGGAGCTTTAACAGTTTGGAATAAGCCGTCTCCTAAGCTTCTTGCGGCTGCACCGAATTGACCCTGGAAAGCGTGGCCTAACATGTAGCCTGCGTCGTTAGACACGTTTTCAGCTGCGTTACCAACTGAGGTTAAAATACCTCCGGCAGTTCTGCCGACAATACCAACCAGTGAACCTGCCCAGGTGAATGGCAATTCAACGAGTCTAGCTACAGGGTTTACGTTTTTAGATTTGTTAACCTGTGCTTGCAGGATTTGTTTTGGTAATTTAGTTTTGCAGTCTCCATTTTTAATTTCAGTAAATGCTAATTTTAAAGCACCTTTGTCACAGCCGGAAGGTCTAATAACTTCAACAACTTGACCTGTTACGGTTGAGCCGCAAGGGTAAGTTACACCATTGATTGTTATGTCTTCCAGTGTGTTAGCTCTGAAATACTGTCCAACGTGGGAAGATTTTGCTGTTAATTGGTCAATCATTGAAAGTTTTAATGTTGGAATTTTAACAATTTCTTCGTGTTCGATTAAAGCGTTTTTTTCAATCGGACAAGCCGGACAGATATTGTTAGCTGTTTTAGGGTTAGTATCATAACCAAGTGCTACACGTACTGTTTGCATCATAGAAGCTACATCGGCACGGGATGCATCCTTGTTAGGCAAAATCATATTTGGTGTCGGTGAATCTTTTAATGCACCATTTTGTAATGATTTTGCAACAGGAATTCTTGCCCAATCAGGTACCTGACCGCCGTCGGCGTATTTGCTTAAAATCTCATCAGCTTTGCATTTATCGATATCGCAAGTCATACCTTTTGCAATTGATGTTAAAGCTTCTACGCGAGAAACGGGAGCTTGTGGTCTGAATTTTTTGTTTGGATAGCCTGTTAATAGATCTTCATCAACGGCTTTGGCAATTGCAGCGTTGGCCCAGTTGCTTGTAGGAACATCAGAGAAAATAGCTTGTCTATCGATGTCACAATTTAGATTGAATCCTTTTACAAGCATTGTGGCAAATTCTGCACGGGAGATGTTTCTGTTAGGTTTAAATAAACCATCCGGATATCCTACAATAACATCATTTAATGCAAGTTTGTCGATATCGCATGCTGCCCAATGGCTGTTTGATACATCAGGAAACATACATCCACCCATGGGTGCAGCGGCCCCTGTAATATTATTTTGGATTTGTTGTGGAATTTCGTATGGAATTAGTGTCTTTTTAATTGCATTAATTGAGTTTGCCGATTGAATATCAATAGGACACGAATTGCCATCCATTTTTCTTTCATTTCTATCAATAGTGATACCATTATATTTATTTGGTAATTCGTTTAAACATGGCATATGGGTAGCAGCCCCTGTAACTTGTCCGTCAGTTGCAACTGTTGCACCGCTGATATTTGAAGACATTCTGCTTGCAGGACATCCTTTCATGGCTGTTTCTGTGGAAAATATTGAGTTAGCAGGTTCTCCAACATAGTTGTTTGTACCATAAATTGCTTGAGGGTAACCATAAACCTGTTTCATTTCAGCTTTATCAGGTTTCCCTATTTGGGGACAAACCGCGCATGATGGTTCTGCAGGTTTGTCACAGCTGATTTCATCCGGACATCCGCAATCAGGTTTCTTTTCAGGGCACGGATCTGTTATCGGACACGCTTTTTGTTTTTTGCAATCACACTCCGGTAGCGCCTTTTTGCATTTTGTGCATTTTTGCGGCTGCGGCGTGTCACAAGGACAAGCTGCACCTGTTACTACAGGTAAAGGCTCTGCCGGTGCTGGAGTATTGCACGGGCAAGCTGCCATTACTGAATTCAAGGAACACGTTGCTATTCCAACGGCAATCGCAGCTGCCACAGTTAGTTTTTTAATTGACATTTTTACCTCCTTGTTTGTATGAGCTTTGTTTAAATAAACAAAGTTTTATTTAAAAAACAAACTTATACCAGATTATGTACTTTTAACTGGGTTTAAAACATTAGTAAAACTGCTTATTCACACGGGTAATATTTAAAAATGCTACTTTTGTAACAATTTGTGTACAAATGGCAATATCCAGGTTGTTTATGTTTTTATATACATGTGAAGGTTTACGAATTTTAGTGTGAAGGTGTATTATGTATAGTAAAGAATTTATGAAGTTTCTATATAACTATCAAAAAGAAGACTTTAAACCAAAAGAACCGGAGAACAAAGAAATCCGTTTTAAGAAAAATGGCGGTGGTAAATTTGCTAAGGTTTATATAACAGTTTCTAAGTGATATTATTTTTTATTGTATTTTCCTAAAAAAAAGAGCCTCATATGAGACCCTTGGAATGTAAACCTTTGTACCATTCCTCGTAATAGTGAAGTGTGAAGTGTGTGCTTAAGTCTGTGTTCGATTCCTCAATAAGCACATCCTCGTGTTTACATATATATAAAGTATTTTTTGTATATAAAATTGCTATATTATTGATTGCTTTTGTAATATTCCTTAATATAATGAAATTATTATTTTGGTGATTTATACTATTATTGTGTGTAAATTTTGTAAAAGGTTATAAATATGAATATTTTAATTTCAAATGATGATGGGATTGCTGCTAACGGGATTAGGGCGTTAACGGAGGAGCTTTCTAAATATCATAATGTTTATGTTATTGCGCCGGATAGGGAAAGAAGTGCTGCAGGACATTCTCTGACTTTACATACTCCGCTAAGGGTAGAAGAGCTTGATGAGGGTAAAAATGGTGCGAAAAGAACCTGGGTAACAACAGGTACACCTGGTGATTGTGTGAAAATCGGTATCAGCGCTATATTAGAACCTGATGAAAAACCCGATTTTGTTATCTCCGGAATTAATCATGGACCCAATTTAGGCGCTGATATTTTGTATTCAGGGACTGTTAGTTGTGCAATGGAAGGTGCGATGCTTGGTGTTCCGAGTATTGCTGTTTCGCTTGCTAGTATGAATGCAGAATATGAAGATTTTAAATTCAGTGCAAGCTTTGTTGCTTCTCTTTTAGAAAAATTAAAAGAATTTCATTTCCCTAAAAAATGCATATTGAATGTAAATATCCCAAAATTGGATTCTGATGATATTGCAGGTGTTGCTGTTACAGAGTTGGGGCGAAAAATGTTTACTGATGCTTATGAAAAAAGAGTTGATCCGCGTGGTAAAGTATATTATTGGATGGCGGGAGAACTTATTAATGAGCCGGAGGATGCTTTGACAGATTTGGCTGCCGTTCGTAATAATAAAATCTCAATTACACCTGTTACGTATGAAATGACCAGAACAGAAACTATGGCAGACTTGGACAAAATTCTGTGTGGCTCCGGAAATTGTGATTGGTATTAATAGATTTCTGTATAATTTGAAAAAGATTATCGCATTTACGATAATCTTTTTATTTAAGGGTTTAATTTTTAAAATATATAGTTTATAATATATATAGGGATATAGGGATTTATATGGTTCAAATTTACTCCACATCAAATACTAATGTGCCGATTGCAGGAATTGCGGACTATAATAATACAAGTCCGTCACGTCAGGTTGCTCTTTATAGAATTCTTAATGCCGGTATGAATCCTTTGTCCATAAATACAGTGCCCACAGAACACTATGTTGATAGTTTCGCTCACGCTATTTATGGCGATGGCCCTTATAGTCTTCTCCATCCTAATTCTACTACTGAATTTTGTGCCAGAAATGTTGACGTACTTGCATAGAGGATTTATGAATTTTTTATTGTAAAGATATGTTAATATGTAAGGTTTTAAAAAGGCAATTCTCATAAAAAAAAATACTTTATATAAGAGTATATAGGAAAGAGGATACAGTAATGAAAGAACAGGAATTAAACACATTGATGTCAGTTATCACAGACCCGATTGAAAATGTGTATAAGATTAAATCACACAAAGATTTAGCTGAAATTCAGAGAATTATCAGAATTTTTAATATTTCTGAGGAGCAGCACAATAAACATGCAATGTTGGCTATCAAAAACCTTGCAACATTCCGTCTTGTGTTAAGTAATAACTAATTCCTGTTCTGTATAATAACTAAGGTTGTATTAGTTTGTCATAATAAAAGCTTTTCGGTAAAAGATAACAAGTCCTTACAATTAGTAAGGACTTTTCTGTTATTTATCAGCTTGAAAATATTTGTATCAACGGCGGTGCGAATAACAGTACGCCAATTAATACTGCACTTATTGTTACAATCATTACTGCTCCTGCTGCAATATCTTTTGCCATTCCAACCATTCTTGAGTATTTGTTGTGAAAAATTGCATCAAGTGAGAATTCGATTGCAGAATTAAACATTTCAGCAGAAATGACTGCCGCTATTGTTAATAAAAGAATACAAAATTTTGTTATTGAAAAGTTTAGGCAATGTGCGCTCATTAATACTAATACAGATGTAAATAAATGGATTCGGACATTTTTTTCTGCCTTGAGTGTTAATCTCATGCCTTTTCTTGCATTTCTAAAAGTTGATCTAAAGTTATTTTGTTTTTTATATTTTGTCATAATCTATACCCATACTTTTTAGTGCCAGCTTTTGGTGAGCAATAACAATTTGAAAATCTTCTTCATTCTGGTGGTCAAATCCTAATAAATGTAGTATGCCATGGCTTATCAGGAATATCAATTCGGTTTCTTGAGAGATTTCTTTTTTATCTGCTTCGTCAATTACTTTATCTAATCCTATTATAATCTCTCCTAAATTAATTTCCATATCCAAGATAAATCTTTCATCTTCCGGTGAGTCTGCAAACACTGCAAATGTTATAATATCTGCAGGATAGTCTTTCTGTCTGTATTGCTTATTTATTTGGTGTGTTTTTTCACTGCTGCAAAACAGAAAATCAAACGATACCTTATTAAATTTACAATTTTTAAGGCAACAGTTTTCCACTATATCAGGGCAGCTCATGTAAAACTGAAAAATATCTTTGGTTATTTTTTCAAATTTATCTGTTTCTATTTGCCAGTCTGGATATATATTTTCGATGTATACATTAATATCTGTCATAAATCCTTATTTTTATTCCAATTTCAATTATCGTTTTGATCTTGTTCGGATTTTATTTCCGGTTCAATTTTTGCCTGCTTAATATTCTTTGATTCTTCAAGTTCTTTAATTTTCTTTTCAAAGTCTTCATCAAGAAGCTTATTTGGTAATTCGATTTTATTTTTATCAAATTCTTCAGCTATGTTTTCTTGATATTTTATTCTGTTATGCTGCATACCTCTTAGTATTCTGCTGAATGTAAGTGCTATAACTTTAATATCTTTTAATGTTAGCGGACTGTCTGCAAGTTGACCATCATTTAATCGTTCAACAATAATTTTATCAATAATATTTTCTATTTCATCTGCCGTTGCGCCTTTCATTGCTCTTACCGCTGATTCAACAGCATCGGCAAGCATTAAAATAGCGGTTTCTTTTGTGTTTGGTTTTGGCCCTGTATAGCGGAATTGTTCTTCTTTAACATTTTCAATTCCTTCTTCTTGAACAGCTTGATTATAGAAATATTTTGCAATCCCTTCGCCGTGGTGCTGCATTATGAAGTCGCAAATAACAGAAGGCAGTCCATTTTTCTTCGCTATTTCCAGACCATCTTTCGGGTGTGCTGTGATTACCATTTTACTTAATCTCGGATTAAGTTTATTATGAGGGTTTTCAATACTGAAATAGGATTGGTTTTCGACAAAGAATAACGGACGTTTTAGTTTTCCTATATCGTGATAAAATGCTCCAACTCTTGCTAGAATCGGGTTTGCGCCAATTGCTTCTGCTGCAGCTTCACAAAGTGTTGATACCATTAAACTATGGTGGTATGTACCGGGTGCTTCCATTTGTAATCTTTTTAGAAGCGGCTGGTTATGGTCTCCAAGTTCAGCTAAACCGTATGGTGTAATTATATGGAAAGTGCTTTCCAATAACGGAGAGGCCCCAAGTACTACAATTGAACTTACAAGTCCGTTTGTAAATATATAGAAACAATTTTTGATAATTAAATCGTTACTTACATCAATTAAGCACTTATCTATGAAGTACAAACTGAGCATTATCAGAAGTCCTGCGACACCAAGATTGAACCCCACTTTAATAAGGTCAAAGCGTCTTGTGTAGCGGATGCGTGATATTGTTATCATTCCGATAAGCGATAATATGATGAATATTATAATAAACTGGGCCTCATATTGCATACCGACAGTTAAAATTATCAGCAGCAAACTTGTCAATAAAAAAGAAATTCTCGGACTTAAAAATATTGCAGAAATAATTATTACTCCGGGTATTGGTAATATGTAAGGTGATGAGCCCGTTGGCAAGATAACTGCAACAACACTTGTGAGTAAAACAAGCATTCCTGTTAAAGACATAAATCTTGGTTCTAAGAAATTTTTTTCAAAAGATTTTAAATAAGAGAGAAATATCATAGTTACAAGTAAAACAAGGATGTATACTGACAAAATACCTTGCCAGTTTAATTCATAAACGTTGTAACCGGCTTCTCTGAGCGCATCTCGTTTCAGGCGAGTTACCGGTTCACCTTCAAATACAATTTTTTCACCCTTTTGAAAGGTAACTTTATACGGTTTTACTGAATCTTGAGCGTTCATCTTTGCAATTTCAGTTGCAGCATCATCGACGACAAGGTTTGGTACAATAACCTGTTCAAGCATTGCTGTTATTACTGAAATCTGTCTTTTTGAAATGTTTGTTACGAGATTATTTTTGATAAGATTTGTGATATTATCTTTTTCGTAGTCTTTTTCGGTGATACCCTTTTGGAGGATGTTTACCAAAGATAGTGATGCTTTGTCAAAAGCTTCTTTTAGACTGGGTTCATCAACATGTAACAAGAAATCTATAATAAAATCTTTTTTAGGATTATCTGACAAATCAAAAAGAATATTTAATTCATCAATTTTTTCTTTTTCGGTTGTTGTTTTTTTTCTTATCTGTAATACTGAATTCTGGATTGTGTCCAGATTTGATTTAATAAAATCGTCTTCTGCAGGAACTAATATAGGTTCAATTTTTTGGGCAACTTCACGCTTATGTTGCTCTGTTCTTTTTACGTCTTCAACGGTAAGTGTTTTTTGAGCGATAATATCCTTTTGGCTTATTCCGTTATCTATGATGCTTTGGAAAAAGAAATTTTGCGAAGCAATAATTGCTGTAACCAAAAAGGTAAAAGTAATTAAGTATGTTACTTTTACAAATACAGATGAAGTAATGAATTCTTTCATCCTATCTAAATATTCGTTTTTAATCATATATTTATCCTACTTTAATTACGATTTATATATCAATTTTATAACTTATTAAAAATTTTTCAAGTCCTAAGAATCCGGTTTTTTTACAAGTACTCAAAAAGAGGCCGCATACGCGACCTCTCCTTAGATACAACTTAAATAAGACATTAATGATTACTCTTCGTCTTTGTCATCATCATCTTCTTCTTTATTTTTTTTAGAATCAGCTTTTGCTTCTTTTTGTTTCGCCATTAAGTCCTGAAGCTTTTCTTTTATTTCTTCGCCTTTTTTTTGAAGGTCTGAAACTGCGTCATCTGCTTTAACCTGGATTTGTTTGGCTGTTTCATCAGCTCTTCTTGCCATGTCCTGAGCGGTATCTGCAAGAATTTTTCTCGTTTCTTCACCTGATTTTGGAGCAAGCAGAATACCTGCAATAGCCCCGATTGCGCCGCCTACAACAAATCCTGCTATAAATCTTGATACTGACATATTTTTATTCTCCTTTAAATTGGTCTCACATAATTTTAAATCTGATTAAATGTAATTACATTCCCTAAATGTTTTATTTTTTTCTAATGAAAGAAAATACCGTCATAAAACCTTTCAAGAATCCCCCTAAAAGGCTTTCTGAGAAAGCTTTAGTTTTAGTGATTGCATTTTCAAGACTTGTTTTTACATTACCTACACCTTCATCCGTGTTTTGGATGATAGTGTTGATTGAGTGCATTGTTTCATTTAATTCTTTAAGTGTAGGTTTTAATTCTGTATTAAGAATCAGAGATGTTTCGTTGACATTTTTTGCAAGTACTGACAAATCCATGATAAGTTTTACCAGAAAATATCCAACAACACCAAGGACAATAGCAGTAACCACAGCCAGAAATGTTAAGCCGTTGTTTAGAATGATTTGTGAAATTTCAATATCCATTTTTTTATTCCTTTACTGTTTAGTAATCAAACTCGTTTTCGTTTTCTTGTCCGTTTTCAACGTCTTCCAATTCTTTAGCTTTTTGCATTTTCTTAGATTTAACGGAATTATTTAATTTGCGGAACTGTCTTTCCAATTTGTATTTCATAAGGTCAATTGATTCAAGAGCTTGTTTTTTAGCTTCTTCAATCTGCGGAGCGTGTTTGTCGTATATATCGCAAACAGCGTCTTTAAGCTCTTTTCTTGATTCTTCCCCGGGCTTAGGAGCATATAAAACGCCTGCAACAATGCCGCCTACAACGCCTGCAATAACACCCATTGCAAACATAAATGATTTGTTTTTACTCATAGTTGTAAACCTCGTCTTTCAAATTTCTTCATAATTGTAACATGTTTTTTTGTGAAATTCAAGATATAAATATCGTCTGAGTGTGTGATAATTTATAAACTTTTTGTGGATGAACGCTTGAGTTTTTATGTGTTATTGCAAAAAGTGCAGCATGCTGTTATAATTATTATAGGGATATTGATTAAGAGGATATAAGGAGTTATAAATAGTGGTATTAGATAAATGCTTATTAAAAGCGAGCAGCGGGATTAAACGGGGCTTTACTCTTACAGAGGTTCTTTTAGCTGTTGCAATTGTCGGGATTATTGCTGCACTTGTATTGCCTGCTGTTATTACACATTACTCAATTGCCGGGCTGGATGCGCAGGAACGCAGACAGCTTGACACTATTGCGGCAGCAATTAACGGATTGGCTATAAATGAAAATAAAGCTAATTTTGGTGATACAATGATGTATTTGGATGCTGTTCCATCTTCATACGAGGATTCGTCGGGTCTGTTTATGAAAAAGTACCTGAGAGTTGCGAAGTATTTGGGTGATTTCAATACAAATAAAAACAAGGTTCTGTCTGAAGGATTTGGTGAAACGTACTATTCATACGAGGCAGGCAAATCTAAGGCTGAATATATGCTTGAAAATGAATTGTCCGGAGCTTGTGCATTGTTGAAGAATGGAGTTTCAATATGTCTCAAACCTCAAATTGGCGGGGCAAGTGCAAGAGGTGTTATTGATTTGAACGGACCTAAAAAGCCAAATGTTCTCGGGCGCGATTTGCGTACATTTACTTTGGGAACTGTAAAGTTTGTTTCTTCCGGTACGAATTTATCTCAAGGCGGAGATGTAGCAACAGAGCAAAATCCGAATATTGAAGTTCCGTATGATAACCCTTGTATTGTGGGTGATGATTCTGATGACTGCTGTCAATTGAAACTTGATAAAGGTTTGATTTTAAGTGTTGAAGATCCTTGCTGCAGAGTGCCTAAGTTTGATAATTTACCTGGCTGTGCCGCTGATCTTGAACTTATTATTGATACACTGCCAAGTTCTTGTTATATCAGGGATAATTGTAAGCCTTATACAAGACCTAGTTATACTTATCCGACAAAGGACGGGAATAAAATAACATCATTGCCGGCTGATCCGCCGCCAATTTATATTTTCTGTAGTGGTAAGTACTCAGGTATGATGTCGTCTTCTCAGGTTAAATCCATGATTTTGAGTAATGGTGCAACATATTATTTCCCTATTGAGAAAACTTCTGAAAATACTGATGCTAACTGCGGCTATCGTGTCGGCAGCGGGATCAACGCTTCCGGTTCCTCTTTCGTATTCAAAAAGGATGGGGAAACGAATAAAACCAGATATAATAACATTAATTGGGCTGTTAGGTATAAATAACGTATGGAAAAAAGGAAGCTTATAAAGCTTCCTTTTTTAGCGTAGTATTTTTTTTATTGTTAATATTACTTCAAGTGCTGAAAGTATTTGTTTGAACGGAAGTTTTAGTATCAGGCACAAAATTGAAGTTATAATATTGGTTTCAAATGCTTTTTTGCATTCACATTTTTTGTCGTTTATAAATGTAACGAAGTTGTTTAATGCAGTTAATGTTTTATTGATACTTGTTTTAGCACAGTTCATTTTACTCACGAGTTCTACCCGCTGCTGTGTAACTTGCAAATTTGTTTGGCAGATTATTTTATCGAATCTGAGTATCCATGAGATTACCCAGCCTGCTACGATTAATTCTGCGATAAATGTTATTGTAAAAAATAGAGTTAGCATCTTTAAATTTTCTCAATTTTGTATTATTATAGATATA
>CABUAQ010000031.1 GCA_902489575.1 uncultured bacterium | reverse complement strand
AAGAAAAAACAGCTGCTGAAATAAAAGTGAAAACCTTTTTTGCAAAGGCAAAGAAAAAAGTCTTGCAATAATAAAAATTTTAGCATAAATATAAGCCTGCAGACGTTATCGATCTGCCCGGCAGCTTACCGGCCGGAACATATTGGGGTGTCGCCAAGTGGTAAGGCATCGGCTTTTGGTGCCGACATTCGTTGGTTCGAATCCAGCCACCCCAGCCAAGATTCGTGTAAGTCTTTGATTTTCAAAGATTTTTATACAAAATATATGTCAATAAGTTGGCACCTGCTAATGTCAGGTGCTAATTTTTTTACAAAAATTGCTAATGTTTCGCTCAAAAATTAGTTCTTGGGAAAGGACTGATATGAAACTTTACAATCGAGGAAGCTCTTACTATACTATTCTTACTATTCCGAGGTGCTTGGTTTCCGAATATGGGAAAAAACAAATTTGGAAGTCTTTAAGAACCAACGATTATAAACTGGCAAAACTACGGGCAGAGTTTGAAACTATGGCTATTCGGCAAAAATTATTGAATGATGTCAAAAAAATAAAAGCTCAAAACCAAACCGCTGACTTATATTTTGATGATGACGATGAAGAAACCGATGATATCCAAGTAGAAGATAAAATGGATTTCAGTCAATTCAGCGATGAAGACTTTTTGAATGCCGATGACAAAACAATCAGCCTTATGGGGAATGAAACTTTTAGCAAATATCACAAAATTAAATATGCCTATGATAAAAAAATGGCCAGAATTAACAAGATCCGCAACTCGACCATTGAATATGACCAACGTGAAGCCGAAGATTTTGCATATGATTGGCTTTTAGCTAAGGCACAACATGAAACAAAACGACTGCAAAACGTTACGAATAAAGCAGAGGAACGCAAATATTATCAAGACCTGCTAAACGCATTTGAATACAAATATACTCAATGGGACTATCGGGATATTGAAAATGAAGTTAAAACTTATTTTTATGAAAAAATTATCTCGCAGCCCTCTCCCGACACCAAAGACATCGTTCTTAATGCGTTTATGAGAGCAAAAATTCAATTCTTGCGGTATATTATCGAATATATTAAAGGATACCGTGGAGAAATTGATCCTGAATTAATCAACTCTGTTTATTACAATCAATTAGAAATCAACGCTCACTTAAAAGAAGAAATGAACCGCAAGCCCGATGTGACATTAATGCAAGTAGTTGAGTATTACAACAAGACACCCAAACGCGATAATACATCGGAAGAAACCAAAGAAAGAGTTGCGGCCAAAATGAACATTATGGCTGATTTACTGGGTGCCAACAAACCGATTCGAAAAATTACTTCTGATGATATTCAAGAACTATTATATACCGTTTCTTACATTCCAAAACATTTTGGTATCGGTAAAACACAAGGAAAAACTATTCAAGAAGCGGTTAATATGGCTCGGGCTGATGAAACACTTCCTCGTATATCGGTAAAAACTCAGGGCGACTACGTACAAACACTTAGTTCTGTTTTCAAATGGGCATTAGCTAAAGAGTTTATAGATAAGAACCCGATGATTGCGGCAGAGCTCCCCGCTCAAGATATTAAAGCCCAAAGAGGGGAAAAATATTTACCCTTTAATATTCCGCAACTGCAAGCAATCTTTAATTTGCCAATTTATCGAGGCTGTTTGAATGAGAAAAACGGACGTCTCAAACCCGGCAAAAAAATTATTCGTGATACTTTCTTTTGGATTCCGTTAATTGCATTATATACCGGTGCCAGACTCAACGAAATATGCCAACTGACAACCGAGGACATCATTACAAAAGACGGTATCGACTGTTTTAGCATTAATGACAATGCCGGTAAAAGAGTTAAGACATTGGCTGGAATAAGAGTTGTTCCTATTCACCCCACCTTAAAGAAAATCGGCTTTCTCCAGTATGTCGAACAACGCCGCTTAGATAAACACAACAAAAACCAAATTTTATTTCCAGCATTTAACGATAATAAACGCGATGGTTTATCTGGATATTTTTCAAAATGGTTCAATCGCACATTAGATAAAGTCAACGAGACAATTTCAAATCCCGATGACAAGCTTCAAAAACATCACGTTTTCCACAGTTTCAGACATACTGTACGAACAGAATACCGCAACCATGGGACAGTAGAAGAACGTGTAGAAATCTTATGCGGTTGGGAAAGTGACACCAAGAGTCTGTCAAAACACTACGGCAGTATATCAATAAAAGAACTTTATAAAACCATTTCCAAAGATTTAACCTATACAGGGTTAGACTTAGCTTATCTTTATATATAAGGAGACAAAATATGAATGAAGTTTATTTTGATATCCCCTATTCATCTTTCAAAAAAGATTTTTTAGATACGTATTCATATGAACTAACCGAAAATTTATTTCTTCACTTATTACCCTATATTATTGCACAACCACAAGAATTAAATTTATATAAAATGCTTATCTCTTTCGATATTAAAGATTCTATTTTATATGGTCTATCTGACGATATAAAAGCCAGATTTTTATCTGCCAGTGCACAACACAAAAAATCAATTCATATCGGAGATAATGATACAAAAAACAGTTATAAAATTTATTTTGCGGAATATACTGCATACGAAAAATATTGCCGATTAAATGATGATGAGGGAATCGCATACGGTTTTACGTATAAAGACCTAGATACTTTCATGGAGAAAAAGTATCATTTATTACTTAGCATTTATTTCACGGTACAAAACTTAATCCGTTTAGCCTGTCACCAATCTAAATTGTATAGTCTAGACAATGCACAAATTCTTTCCGATATTACAGATGAAAATGATGATAAAAACAAACTACTCACAAAGAGATGGCTGAAAACTGCGTGGGATAATCACAGAGAAAACGCCTTATTTATTTTTGGTTTTGTTCAAGTATTATTAGATAAAAATGGTTTGACGGATATGTTCAAAATAAAAAAGTTTCTTACCACGGAAGAGATTACCCAACTTAGTTTTCAAATCAAGGAAAAACAAAATCTACCAAGTCTTTTTGAAAATTATATGAACTACAAAGAAAACATCAAAGATATTTTGGGCTATGCTTTATTTGCTCAAGATAAATTGGGATATATTAAAAGCAGTAATGCAAACACTCCATTGCAATTTACTTCCTTATCCAAATTTTTAATAAACAAATATTCACTGGAACCCAAAACGATTGACTTTTCTCCAATCGACATTTATGAAAAAAATATATTAATCGACAAAAATTGTAAATAAACCACATTTTCGACTGCATAACCGACTACATTTTAAATGTAGTCGGTTGTTTACTATATACAAAATTTATGTACTCAGTACAATTTTGTAACCGTTTATTTTTCCGTCATATTTTGAGAAAATAAAGGTATCAAGAACAAATAAACTTGATAACTAATCAAACCTTTATTTTAGGAGAAATAAGATGAAAAAGGTAAAAAGCAAGATTACAAATAAAAAAGCTCAGAAAACAAAAGAGTTAAAAAACACCTTAAAAAGCATCACTAAAAGTGAAGACTTTAAAAATATTAAGTCTCTCATTTCTACAATCAATGATTCTGAAATTAAAACCAACCAACAGCGGAGAGAGAGTATTGCAAAGATATATCTCCATTGCAACGATTTGTTTGAAGAATCTAATCTTGATAAAGGGAGAAGGGCTTATTTATTACTTCTCTTCCCCAAAGTAAAAGATGATGATGAACAAAATCGCATTAATCAACGTTACCGAAATAAATATAATCGAGCGTTGAGGTTATTGGATGAACAAAAAATCCCTAAAAAATTTAAAGCTCTTGTCACCAAAATAGAAGAAATTGGTTTGCAAAGTCTGTTTAATGGCAAAATTAATCATGGCCATAAAGAAGCAGGTAAAGCTAGTTTAAACAGCTCTATTGGCCGTTTATTAAAAAACAATACTCCCAACAAACTTATCCGTGCCATATTGAAAAATAAAACATCGAAAAAAACTGAAAGCAACGTTATCATCTGTTGTTTTGATAACAAACTTTTTTACACCTCTAAAACTCAGCTTATCAAACAATTGAAAAAGGAATCTTCATTGAAGGAGTTGAAAAACTCTAAAAATTAAAATCATCACGGTTGCAATGCTGAAAATGCATTGCAACCCTTTTTATAAGGAATACGGACATGAAAAAAACAAATACTTCGATTATCGAGAACGAATTTCAACACAGAGGTGCCTCATTGGAAAAAGGATTAAGCATAAAAGCATTACGCCCATTCTATGAAGAAATAACTGAACTAAAATGCAAACTAAAAAACAGAACGTCTGAAACATTGGCAAATATTTATTACGCTTCGGAATTACAAAAAGAACATTCTGATAATATTAAAGTCGTTTTAAAGAAATATCTCGCTGAAACTAAAAATCTTGATCCCAATAATGTCTTTATGGTTACATTAAATTATTGTGAAGGAAGAGGGAAAAATAAAAAACCCCATTTTATTAAGCCTGAACAATTAACGAATTTTAATGTAAAAAAAGCAAAAGCGACAATATGCAAGCAATTAAACAATCTTAATAACGGGTTTGGATTTGTTTCATTTGAAGTTAAGTATGACAGCCGCATGGGAGCTTTTCTTCCTCATTTTCACGTTTTAATCTGCGGTGAGAATAAAAAGACATTAGAGCAATTCTTTACTAAATATTTTCCTTCTAATTATGAGTTTATGCTCAATAAAGATACCTTTAATGTCACTAAAAATGGAGATCCTTTAATATATAGAGCACCTCAAAATCTAAAAGTTATTGATATTCAGCACGTAGATGAAAACAACTATAAAAAGATAACAACTTATCTCTGCAAATTCAGAACATACATGACTTTGGTTACACAAAAATATTTGACAGCTCTTGCCGAAGATGAGAATAACGGCGGCAAAAAAATAAAGAAAAAGAAAATTCAAGCCCCGAACGACATACATTGTTATCATTTAATGTTTTTGGATAAATGTCATTTAAGCGATGTTTTTTATCAATTTAACAAAAAACTGATGACGAAATTCATCGGCAAGCCAAATGAAATTAAGCCCAACAGAGACCTTAAACAAGCCCCAAATCAAGAAAGATTAGCGAAAATCAAAAAAAAGGCACCTCGGCATAACACTTACGCCGAACCATTAACAACTAATGATTTTGTGTTAAAATTATTCAATTACCAGTCCTATAAATATAATCAAGAACATATTATTAACCACATGAAAACACATAAGAGTTGTATTGTTATTCAAAAAACAAATTATGGGAAAAGTTTGTGTTTTTATGCAACAGCTCTACAGTTAAAAGGACTGTGTATCGTAATTGAACCTCTTATCTCCTTAATTCATAATCAAGTGTCAAAACTAAATAAACTACGCAGAAAACTAGCTCTTGCATATACTAGCGAAACAAAACATCAGGAGAAAAAATTAGATAATCTGAAAAAAGGTAAATATAAGTTTCTGTATTTAGCTCCCGAAATGTTGCATAATACTAACTTATTAAAAGTATTATCTAAATTAGACATTTCCTTGATAGTCACCGATGAAGCCCACTGTATAGATTTATGGGGAAATGACTTTAGACCAGATTATAAAAAACTTGGAACTTTTATCAAGAAATTTCCTGATGCAAAAATTATGGCTTTGACAGCAACAGCAGGAGAAGACACACAAAAAGTGATAAAAGAAGTATGTAATATGCCTAAAGATGTTAAAATATTTAAGGGAGATTTAGAGAGAACAAACATTAAATATAGAGTTATTGAAAAAAAAGGAGATGGTTTTGAGCAATTATTGGCACAACTCAACCCCTACTTAGATAAAAACAATAAACCGACATCTTCTATCATTATCTATTGTGCACATATTGATTACACAAGAGGATTACACAAAATATTAAAAAATGAAAATATTGACAGCTATATATATAATAGTATGGTCGATAATAAAAAAGAAATATTAAAAAAATTTATGAAAGAAAACTGCATTATTTGTGCCACTAGTGCGTTTGGAATGGGAATTGATAAACCAGACGTACGTTTGATTGTTCATTTTGAAGCAACAAATAATCTTGAAATGTATTATCAAGAAACAGGTAGAGCCGGTCGAGATGAGCAACCATCAAAAGCTGTTTTGTTTTATAGTGAACGAGAAATACAAAATATGCAACGATTGGCACAAAATCAATCTGATTTTATAAAGGCTAAATTAGATAAAGCAATTATTTATATGCGAATAAAAAATAAAAAGAAACGAAGAAAATATTTATTAAATGTAATTGTCTAGATTAGACTTTTAATCGGTATGTGGTTTATTTATCGCATACCGATTTTTTTTTACAAATAATTATTTGAAAATAGATTGCCTAAATTCTCAAAAATTATAAAATATTATTAGAAAGGACATATAGATGATTAATTTAACTTGCGATGGTTGGGTAAGACATACTGACTTATATTTTAGATCTCTCTATCCTTATATCGACACCACCATATATGAAAAAATGATGTATCAATATGTAATCGTTGTAAAAAAAGAGCAATTACTTATTGATGATGATTTCAAAAAATATTTCCATAATTCAATTCGCTCAGTAGCACTGTCTTGTGATATAAGTAATGATATACCTTTTACTTATTCTAGAATCATCCCAAATATTAAAGATAATGAAATAGGAAAAAGTTTAGATGGTTTATATTTAACTAATGATGATTTTTATAATCTAGTAACAATGAAATTTCCAAATGTTGTTACAAAAATAGGAGCTATGAATCAAAACAGAACACAAGTTATCTATGTAAAGGAACTAAATGCCACTATCAAACAAAAAGTTTTAGATTTTTGTAATAATTTAAAATTACCTATCACTTTCGAAATCCAGCAAGATGACAAACCTTGTGATAATAATTTTATTCTCAACGATTTAATGCGCATAAATTCTAGCCATGCAAATCGGTTTAATTTACCATACTTGAAAGAAGATGATAATTTTTGGTTAGAAAATGTAAATGATATTTATGAAGGTAAAATAACAAAAAAAGATTTCTCTTTCTTTAATCCTGACGTTTCTTCTTGTTATCTAGATATGGCAACAGGATTAGATGAAAACTTCAGAAACAATATTCTTTTATATGACACTATTTATTGTTCACTACCTTTGGAGGATTATCACGATAAGGTCTTTAAAGATCAATCAATTGATGAAAAACAATTTTTAGAGCTGGTAGAAAAAGGCGTTATAAAAATTTTGATGACACAATCTGAGTTACGGCAAAATATATCACTGATAGAGAAAGCATACGAGTGTAACCCCAATTCAATAATAGGTCGAAGAAAAATATCTGCATTTTGTATATCGAATTTTGTAGAAAATGCAAATAATTATATATTAGCCAAAGATGAATATAAAACTTTGATGCCTGAGATAAGTAAAACTTTGTCTGAAATTTTAAAACTCTCACCAGAAAATATTACTAAAATGTTAATGTGGCCAGTATATGCAATGAGAAATAGTTTTAATGCTTTTTTCTCTTCCGGAACAAAAGGTATGGGAGGTATAGGTGTTTCTAATTTTATTGCAGAGAGTTTAAAGAAAACAGTCAATAAAGATTTACAACTTGAGCTAACAATATCCGAAGAAAATGTTCAAATTGCTAATGCTTTAAATGCAACTTATTTTCCTTGTCACAGTAAGTTAATGTCTCCTTTTGCAAAATTAATAGGCAATTATCTTAGTTATTATGAAAATTTTAATCAAAATACTTTTAAGCCTTGGAATAATAATCTTGAGTTACGCACTCAAGCTAACAATTTAATTTTATCTCCAATTGACTTAATTGATTTCAAAAATGATATTCCATTAACAGAGCTTTACAACCTAAACTCTCAAACAGAAAAACAAGCTGGAAGAAAATTAATTTCTTATCTTTCAGAATTGTCAGAAGAAGAAAGAGCTAAAACTGTTATTGAATACAATGACTATTTAAGAAGAGAAAGGCTTGCACAACAAGGAAGACAGTTTTCAATAGACAGCATTCAAGATGATGGTTTTGATTTTTTATGTGGCTTTTTGAACATAGTAAATGTCTTATCAGGTATTATTTTTATGAAAAAAATATCTCAGCCATTTATCAATAAACTTAGAATAAGTAATAAAAAATTTGATAAATTTTGTGATTTGCTGTTAAGCACTGTAATGAATGATGATGAAAAACAATTATCATTTCTTAGACGTCTAGATATTGTTGCAAGTATAAAAACCTCAATAAATCAGACCAAATAATTATACACAGTGCGGCGGCTGATGTTATATTGTCTGGCAATTTGCGTTATTGGCGTGCGATTATTAACAAGGGTTTTTATTTCCTCAACTTGTTGGGCGGTTAGTTTAGGCTGACCGCCTTTATATTTACCGTGAAGTTTGGCAAGAGCAATCCCCTCTCGTTGGCGTTCAAGGATTAAATTGCGTTCAAGTTCCGCAACAGCTCCTAACATTGTCATCATCATTTTTTGATAAGGGTCTTGTTTGCCATCACCTTTGAATGTCAGATTTTCTTTATGAAAAATAATAGTCGCTCCTTTGGCTGTAATTTCCTCTACAAGGTTCAGCAAATCCCGAGTATTACGAGCCAAACGACTCATTTCGTGAATATTTAAAATGTCGCCGGAACGAATATTTAATAACATAGCCTGTAATTCAGGGCGGTCGGTATTTTTACCGCTGATTTTTTCAATATAAGCTCGGTCGCACGGAATATCTAAAAGTTGTCGTTCGGTGTTTTGGTCGGTAGTTGAAACACGGATATAGTTAAAAATCATATTTTTTGCTCCTTTATGTGAAATTGAAATTTATAACTTGCGTTTACAGGTGTGCAATAAATGCGGTTTTTGACTTTGTTTACACACAAAATCATCTGTGAAAGCACGGTATACTTCATTTATACAGTCTCCGTATCAGCAACAACGACACATACTTCTTCGGGACAAATCTGGTGAACATCGGGAATTTTATCAATGTTAATATATTTAAGATGATTAGAGTCAATTAAATAAATACGATTACCGATTATTTTATCAAGCAGGCTCCAGTGATAGTATTTTCCCTCTAAAGGCAAAATTATCGCGATGTGTTTTTCAGAAGACATATCGGTAAGTCGTTTGATAACCGTTTTAACTCTGGTTCTTTCTGAAAAGGGGAAATAATGATATATTTTTATTTTTTCGGAGAGCTTATTTTCAAGTAAAGTCAAATACTCATCAAGCTGTTGTACCGTTGTCCCGTGTTGGTGAATTTTATATAATAGCCTCCGACGGTATAAATGGTCGATAATTTCCCCGAAAAGTGTTCTCGCTCTGGTTTGACTAATTGTCACCACACCATCGGTTGCTTTGATAATACTATTTAGGCTGGCATAAATGCCGCATAGGTTGTCGGTATCTCCCTGACATTTGTAATTCGGGTTACTCAATATTCGTCTCCCCGCATAATTGTTAAGACACGGTTTGTGACATTGGGGTCGCTTGCGTCGGGGCTTAAATAATTATAATCGGTATCGTAATAGTCGATTTTCCAGAAGTATGTATCGTTTTTGAAACTTATTGCCCCAAAATCATGTTCCCCGTAGGGGTCGTTGTCTTCGGTAAATTTATCGAACTCCTGAACTTGTTTCAAAAGCTCACTTCGGTCATCAGTAGGCATTGATTGAATACCTACGGTTAAGACAACGCGTCCGTCACAGAATGTTTTGCGGAATGTGTCGTTCAGCTGTTTTATTTTTTCAATATTCATATTTTACTCCTTTAAACTAAAAAAAGAGCCAAGGTAGTTAACCAAGGCTCTGAATAGTTGCGGATTTGGGTAAGTGATATGCCCTACAAAACTTATTTTTGATGTTTGCAATGTAGAGCATATCTCCTCACTTTCAACCGACAATATAAATCTTATCCGCTCTGATGAAAAAAGCAGACAATATAGGCTATTATATCGGTGATTTATATTCAAAACTGAAACGAATCGAATCAATTTCAAATATAATATATTATAACATACTCTACCGCAAATTGCAACGGTAAAATCAAGTAAAATAGTGAAAAATCAAATGCTTAAATAATTTTATTATATAAACAATAATCAATTTTAGGAGCTCAAAAAAATGAAAAAAGACGATGTCAAAGCTATTCGTGAAATTTTAGAAAGGCTAAAAAAGGACTTAATCCATCGTCAAGGCTTTATTTGTCAGTGGTGCGGTCATAAGGAACTAGCTCCAAAGGGTGGTACTTGCCCTAATAGCCCCAACCACAAACATCAATTCATCAAAGCCAGTATTGACAATAAAAAATGCTCTGCAACCAATAAGTAACAGAGCATTTTATACCGGTTAGCTAATTATTAAAACTTATATTTAGCATTAATCAATCCGGTATGGTCTTGGTAGTCCTCACGGAATTTACCTTCATAACCTAACGACAATTCAACATTGTCATTAAATTCTGCGGTTACCCCGGCACCAAATTCCATTCCGAAGCGGTCAAGAGCTTCACCGTCAACAGCATAAGCCGAACCATTCGCCAACGTAACAACCGAATTAACATCATCGTTAAACAGGTCATAAGTCGCGGCAATGCGGGCTTCCGGTTTGACAGTCATACCATTAGACAATTCCCAAGACTTGCTGACTTTGGCACCGATAACACCGGTCAAAATATCGCTGTCATTGGCAGATACGCGCTGGTCAGCAGAGTCTTTATAAGCATCCTGCTTAATATGGACATAGCGCAAACCGGTTTCCGGCGTAACATTGATACCTTTAATGTTCATATCATAACCGGTCATCGCCTGCAAACCAAAGGTTTCAACATCATAGTCAGCATTAACTTTGATACCGGCAACGTTCTTGCTTTCGTCATAATCAGACCAACCATAAGTCGCAATACCATTTACATACCAATTTGACGGTTTGTATTCACCATACAAAATAGCGGTATGAGTATCAACATCTGTATCACGCTTAAAGCCGTCAATATCAGTATTACTGTAAGCATAACCGATACCGGCTTTAACATCATCGGTCACAAACTTTTCGAAACCGAAAGCAATACCGTTGGTATCGGCATCAAAACCTTTGGCTTTGGAAGTATCGTCAAGCTTGGAATGATTAAACAAGCCCTGAACCCACATCGCTGCGCGTTCAAAAATGTTATCGCCGGAAGACATACCCTCGCCGCCGGTTGAAACCGAACCACCGGTTAAACGAGTTGATACAGCCCCGAATACCTGATTAGCCGTTTCAGTCTGTGTTTTTTGAACCATCGGTGCAACTTCAGGAGCCACCGCGGTCAAAGCTTCAACATAAGCCTGTTCATTATTCTGCGATAAATCATTCAGAACCGAAGCAACTGCTTTAGCTCCGGCACTTGCCGTTGATGAAGATGTCAAACTGTCCCAGGCCTCCGCTGTTTTGGCATTATTCGTAGAACCACCGGCTTCATTAACAACATCAGATGCCGTCGCTGTTCCGGTAATATTCAAAGAACCATCCTCTGTCCATTCAATCGCATAACGGTTATTTTCAGCAATTTTATTTGTAAAATCACCATTAACCGTACCGTTTAAGAATTTAAATTCAGAAGTTTTACCGTTACCAACGACACCATTATCCAAAGTGACATTCATTGTTGTTTTATCGCCGATGGTAATATTGTCAGCATTGATTTTACCGTAATTATCAGCCGCAGCTACACGCAGGGCTAATTTTGAATTATCTTTAAAATCAACGGCTGTTGCATTGACGGTATTTGTACCAATATCCAAACCGCCGGCAACATTCAAATTACCGATTGTACCGGTTTGCTTATCATAGGTCAATGTGCCTTTATTAACACTCAGAGAAGCCAAATCGCCGATTGTACCTGAAACCGCCTTACTTAAAGAATGGTCAGTCTCAAAAGCCAGATTAGAACCGGAGACGTTACCGCTGACAGTAGCGGCAGCGTTTCTGAAACAGAGATTGCCATTTCCATTAACGTTACCATTAATTGTACCGCCTAAGTTAATCAGACCGCCATTAAGGTTTAATGTTCCTTGTTTCTTATCAGCCGAATTTGAAACCAAAACCTCCCCGGCATCGGCAACATTCAATGTTGCATTATTCAAATTAATAGAGCCTTCGGCGCCGATTTCGTTTTCCGTACCGGAAATATTAATGGTTGCATCTGTAATATTAATATTATTTTTCGTATGTGTTCCAACATTAAGGCGGTCATCAATGCTATCCATATCCGCATGGCCTTGCATATTGATAACGGTATCAGCTCCGGAAATATCTAAATCACCGGCCGCAGACCATAAAGACGCCTCATTGGTTGAAGTTCCTTTTAATGTAATATTTCCGCCGGTAATATTCATTTTTCCGCCAAATGCAGCCATGGTTGTTGAATTCAAATTAACCGTTCCACCACTGATTTCAACGTTTCCGTTGGCAATGAGAGACATAACCTCTCCGTCTCCGTTACCGGTATATGAGGTGGTAATCGTCCCATCTGAAATATTAATATTGCCGCCACGGGTTTTAATAGAACTGGCATCTTTCAAATTAATTTCACCGCCACTGATGGTAATATCGCCTTTGGAAGTGTCTATTTCCGTGTTGCCGTTCATCGTGATTTTGCCGCCGCTGATAGTCACATTACTGGAAGTCTCTTCCGGCAAATACAAACCACCGTTGTTCTGTAATTCAAGGTTGCCTCCGGTAATGCTCAAACCCTTTCTGACAAAGATTTCAGCATTATTCATCTTAACATTGCCGCCTTTAATATCGGCATTTTCGCTAACAGTTATAGTTGAGAAATAGTCACTGTTGCTTAACATATCAACAGAGGCGCCGTTATTGATAATCAGATTTCCGTTAACGCTCATAAACGGCTTTTTATCATCATCGCGTTTTACCGATAAACTGCCGCCACCATTAGTGGCATCGCCAATTTCCAGATTGCCATGTACATTAAACGCATGACTTGGATCTGCCGTATCATGTTCGATATCAACATCCGCATAGGTTCTTACATCTAAAGAAGCCTCTTCTGAGAGTTTAATATTTCCGTTATGGTTATTTTCCTGACCGGTATCTTCAACAACATACTTGCCGGTTGTTAAATTTGACGCATCACTCGGAAGTGATTCCGCATAGGCATTAGTCGTGCTGATGGCGGCGACTAATGCGGTTGTCATTAATAAAGTTTTTTTCATATGATTAGACTTCCTTCTTCTTTAATTGCAATTAAAAGAAAACCACCTGTTTTATAAGGTGGTCGGAGAGTTCATCAATCATATCTAGTTAAATGATTCCTTTAACCTTTAGAGCCATATTTTTTCAGAGATAGGAATATGGTTCCTGAACATTCGTTAAAAGCTCCCCGACCATATCACTATGAATCGGGGATATATTTACTGTCGGCTATGATGAGTAGCTGACAATATGACGATGTTATATCCTAACACCGAACTAGATAAGAGCCGATGAAAGCCCCGTACCACTTAAGGTACTAAACACGAAGTAAACTTCGTGCCTGACTGTATGTTATCGGGAGTGTGGTTGATTTGCAATTAAAAAATAAAATATTTCACCGTATAAAACCACATTTTTTGACGATATGCGGCAGTTTTGATTAAAAATGATAAATTATGCGGTTTTAAGCGATTTATGCGTATGCGTGCGAAAAATACCGTAAAAACAGATATAGAGTTAAAATATTATTGTGGTTTAAAATATTAGGAGGTATGGTTAACGTTATGAAGACTTTAATGAAAATATTTGCGGCGCTGTTGCTTTTGACAAACTGTTCTTCAATAACAGTCCCCTCCGACTATGTTTATAAAGAAGTTGAAACACGGAACTTTACGATTGTAACATGGCAGAAGATAACCAATCCGCAAGGTGTGTACAAAATTTATATTGAGGGTGATGGTTATGCTTTTAATAGTCATGGTAAAGCAACACAAGACCCGACACCGCGCGGAACATTAGTTCGTGAATTGGCTTTGGGCGACAACAGTCCGAATGTTGTTTATATCGCACGTCCCTGTCAATATATTAAAAGTCCGATTTGCTCAAAAAGGCATTGGACGACCGCACGATTTGCTCCTGAAATTATTAATGCCGAATATGAAACGATAAGACAAATTGCCGGTAATAATCCAGTTGTTTTGGTTGGTTTTTCGGGAGGGGCACAAGTTGCAGGATTGGTTGCAACCGCAAAAAGGGGGTTGAATGTCAAAAAAATTATAACCATTGCCGGAAATCTCGACCACTTGGCTTGGACGCAATATCACAATTTGCCGCCGCTTAACGAATCTATGAATTTAGAAAGTTATCGAACCCAATTTGCCAAACTTCCGCAAATTCACTATGTCGGCAGTAATGACGAGGTTATCCCTCTGGTGTTAGTGCGTAAATTTGTCGGGAATGATGACTTAATTGTTGAAGTCAACGGAGCAACCCATAACGAGGGCTGGGAAAGTATTTATAATCAGGTTTGGAGTGAAAAATGAGAAAAATACTTTATTTGTTGATGTTTTTGTTTCTAGTGTCACCAGCTTTCGCCGCTAATGACAAACTAGTGGTAATGAATATAAAAACATATATCTATCATAACCCCACCTGCAAATGGGCTAAAAAATGTACCAAGAACTGTATCAAAACCACCAAACAAAAAGCCCAAGCTCAAGGAGCAAGGGCTTGTAAAGTCTGCGGCGGTTAGAGTAACTCTATTTTCCTCACAGTATTTAGCCAATAATTTTTTTACTCCATGTCTACAATAAATAACTTTTTTATATCATTCTGAAAATTGGTAAATCTATACCCTTTCAATTTTACAAAACCAATATCTGATATTTTATTATTTACCCGTTGATATGCCTTCAAGCTATCAATCAGTCTTTCTCTATCTGGAATTGATAAACTATTTCTTTCTAATTCAAATGGTATTGACCGAAGTAATTCAGGAATAAAAATTCGCCCTTTTTGAGTGTTAACATCATAACTAGAGATTCGCCCTTCAAAAGTTTCTAGCTCGTTACTTTCTTTTAATCCAATCAGACTTCCATATGTTCCCATATTTAATTCTGGTCCAACTTGAATAACTTGCCTACCAATATTACAACTAATAACAGCTGATTTTGCTGTATTCTTTCCATAAATAGGGCGATGTATTTCTTTAATAGAATTCTGACATTTTTCTGTCAACGATTGTAGACGCGCTTTATTTAGAGTAATTATTTTTTTAGAACTATCTTTTTGTTTTTGAAACTCTTCGTATTGAGTAACAAGAGATTCGTCCAATTTAGGATGAAAGCCCAAACTTTCTTTTATAATAAAATCATATGCCGAATATATTAAATTCCCTAAAATAGTATCTTTCGGTGCCGTTAACAAAAAATATCCTCCTGTAGCTATAGCTACGATAAGCTCCCAACTCCCTTTTTTAGGCGGAGAAGCCAAAATCATTGCATTTTTTAACGAAGGAGCTTGAGTTATTAATTCTCCGTTTAACATTAAATTTGTTGTTAAGGCTAGCGTTCTTTGGAATCCAATTAAGGCTTGAGATACATCATAAAGATCTATTTGATGCTTATCAGTATCATTTCCTTGAAAAGATAGTGAAAATTGAGCTATATTATCATTCATTATAATAAACCTTTATTATATATTAACTACGATAAGTAAGTGTAATACCTAACTCTTTTTAATTGCAACAAAAATATTCAGTTCTAGTTTTGTTTCCCTTCCAGCAACCAGTCAAAAACATTCAGGCGTTTAATGCCGTTGTTTTCGCCTGAGCCATAGTCCATCGATAGCAAGAACTTGGGGTAATTATCATCAATAGCCTCTAAGGGGGCTAATTCTCTTTGCAAAATTTGTGGTTCAAGCACATTCAGTGCCACTTGGTAATACTCTACCAATCCCCCGCTTTTCTTAGCCACAAAGTCAACTTCTATATTTTTTCCGCTTTTAACCAGTTTACCGACAGATACTTCATAACCTCGCCGTATTAGCTCCAGATACACCACATTTTCCAAAATATGACCGGCATCCATATCTTTGATACCGAGTAAAGCTGTTCGCAAACCGATATCTGCCACATAATATTTAGCATTACTATCTAAATACTGTTTGCCTTTAATATCGTATCGGTCGCACTTGTACATCAAGAAACTGTCCAATAAGCCCTGAATATAGCTATCAATCGTCGGAACCGATATTTTACGCCCGCTTGCTTCCAAACTTTTTGAAATATTACGAACAGATGTTTCACAACCGATATTGTCAAACAAATACTTAACCACCGCGTCAAGTTTGTTCGTATCGGCAATATTAAACCGTTTGACAACATCTTTCTGAATTGTGTTTAGATATACCGTATCTAGCAGATAGTCACTAATGAGCTGCTTATCATATAACAACCTTAATGTTTGAGGAAAGCCGCTTTCTTTGATGTAACGAGAATAAATACCCATTGGATTATTCAATTCCATTATATCTTTTTTAGTTTTCGCAAAATGTTGAGCAAAATCAGGATATGCAAAAAAATATTCTTTAAATGATAAGGGCTGCATTTTAATTTCAACATACCGCCCTCCCAGTTGATTGGCCAAGTCACTTGAAAACATATAAGCGTTCGAACCGGTCAAATACAAATCAACATTTTTCTGCAAACGCAACGTATTCGCAACAAGCTGCCAATCTTTTAATAGCTGTATTTCATCAATAAAGACATAATTCATCTTCTGAGGATTAAGATGCTCTATAATATAATCCAAGAGCTTGTTATAACCAATCAAAAAGTTCTCTGCATCGTATTCCAAGCCAATTTTCTGACTTTGTATAAGGTCTTCAAGGTTAATATTGATTATCTGGCTATCATCTGCAACCTTATTCGCAA
Source organism: uncultured bacterium (assembly GCA_902489575.1). Classification (GTDB taxonomy): domain Bacteria; phylum Cyanobacteriota; class Vampirovibrionia; order Gastranaerophilales; family Gastranaerophilaceae; genus Zag111. Next base: position 2,241 of record CABUAQ010000031.1, on the reverse strand, counting down.
TTAAATCTTGCTGATAAAGATAAAACAGCTTAGACTTGCCACAGCGCCGCACACCGGTAACTATTTTGATTAAGTCGGTTTGAACCTGCCATTTTTTCAATTGCTCTATATATTGCGGTCTATCGACTATAATTTCTGTTCCGTTTTGCATATTTAGCCCTCCAATATTTATATATACTTAACAAAAACACAAAAGTCAAGTGTTTTGTAAAATACATTTTACAAATAATGTAAAATCAATATAATTTAAAATATATTTTCACCTACTGTTTCTTCTGCTAATGCGAAAGCTCAAAAACAAAAAATATCATTCCTCTGAAAGCCCCTGTTGACAAAGGTTTGACTGCTAATGTAATATTCAAAAAACTGCTAATGCGTGCTGCTAATTTTTGGGTCAAACACTCCCAGCCAAAAACTTAGCAACTTGTTGATTATACGTGTTTTTAAATTTTTGAAGAATCAAAGTTCGAATCCTGCCACCCCAGCCAAGCATATGAATAGCTCGTTGAAATAACGAGCTATTTTTTTTGATTTTTTACTAGTGATCTGCTAAATGATACAACAAGGTGACACAGCAGATGACTCAAAATCATACTAGCTAAAAATTGAATTTCTTCATCTGATACTTTCTCTTTTCTTAAAGGCAACGATAATTAAGCTACCATAAATAATTAATGGTAAAAAAAAGAGTATTGCTCCAAGAATGGCATTTCCTAGACTGCCAAGTGTTAAGATAATATTTTTTTGTTTAAACAAAAAATACAAATAAACAAATATATATAATAACCATTCAGGAATTATTACTTGCCAAGATAAGGCTTGGTATAAATAATTTTTTCCATAAATTTTCAGCCCTGTGTAGAGAGGAACGGCTAAAATATAAAAACAGATGATTGTAAATGTTTCATAACGACATGGGGCTTGTTCATCTTTTCTAAACCAATGAAAATAGTTATTCCAACCAAATTCCAAATAGTTTTGAATTTGAGCCCCCCAAGCAGGAGTAATACAGATTTCGCCACTTTGATGGTCATTCGTCATCATTGTTCCCCATAATAGAGACAAAACAATAATCAGTAGCTCTAGTATAATGTATTTTGCTATTTTCATTGTTTTCTCTTTTTATTTGCTTTTTAATTTCATTATATGCATGTTACACCCATATATTATAAATACAGAACACAGAATAAAAGGAACAAATAGTAGCAATACCCCGATTAAAGCATTTATGAAACTATAACTTGTTAACACTAGACCTGGCTGCAAAAATAACCATATCATAAATAAAGCAATGTAAAATATATATTCTGAAATAACAAATTTATATTTAAGTGTTATTGAAAGCTTAAACATTCCATACACCTTTAACAAAGCATATGCAGGAAAACAACTTAAAAAATATAAGCACCATGCCGCAAAAGTTATACGGCATGGCATTTGTTCTATATTTGAAAACCATTGAAAATAGTTATTCCAGCCTAATGCCAGATAGTTACCAATATTTATTCCATAATTTGCTGTTAGGCATGTTTCTCCAGGTTTGAGCATTGAGATAAAAAATAAATCTCCCCAAAACCAAGCGGCGATAATAAATATTAGTTCCAGAATGACATAAAATAAAATTTTCATTATTTTCCTTTTTTTGATTTAATTTTTGGCATTTCCAATGGGTTATTCCAAGATTTATTTTTATAATATTCTTTTGCCCGAGCACCATAATCATTTACTTCTTTTAATCCTGTACCATTCCATAAAGTAGCGATTTTGGCAATATCTTTATCAGGAACAGCATCATATATTGATTTAAGGACCCTTACGCCGAGTTCTATGTTTTGCTCAGGATCATTAACATCATATTGTTTTCCTTGAATATTAAATGGACTACGGCAGAATTTATAAAAATTCTAAGAAGAACAGAATCTTAGAAAACAAATAGGAGACGTTATCAGGAAAATAAATTCGTTTCAGATTGACCTTTTCTTTGTTTTTTAGCTTTAGTATAAGCGACGATTAAAGAAATTATGGCGGACAGAAGTGCCAATACAGCCAGGCCGAACAGCAAATATTTCAACAAAGAAACTGATATGTCTGCATTGCACAGTCTGTCATCGAAACAGCATTATGATACAGAGGGAATATTTCAAATCTATAAAAAAATTGACAAAAAGACTCTAAAAATATTGCGTCTTTGATGAAAATTTGTTATTTTTATTATATATATTCAAGCAGGTAAGGTTGGAG
>CABUAQ010000030.1 GCA_902489575.1 uncultured bacterium | reverse complement strand
TGCAGCCGTATTAGAACCGCCGCTAACAGCATAATTGTTAGCTTGAGATCCATTCAACCTGGTTGTATTGTATATGCTGCGGCTGTCATTCAAAGCGAACTTACCGACAAAATTACCATTTCCTGTACCTTGCCTGAATTGAATAAAATCCTGATTGGTTTTAGCTTTAAGAACAACCTTTGAATAAGGTCTTAAGTTGTTAGTCAAATCTCTCGGGTTCACACCAATAAAAGCTGTTGATGTTAAAGCTGCTGCACCAGGGTCGTAATAAGCATCCTTTTGTTCATCTGCAGCAACAAAACTCCAAACAGGTTCATTTGCTGTAGTAGAACCGTTTCTGCGTTTTGTTATAATAGGCGCCATTGCGGCAAACAAAATGGCTATAATAACCAGTACAATCAACAACTCTGTAAGCGAGAAAGCGTTTTTCCGTTTATTTAAATTCATCCTCATCAAACTCCAAAATATTGTATGAATAATTTTATTATACCATGTTTTATATAACATTTCAATAATAGTTTTGAATTGTAAATAAAAAATAAAAATTCAAATATAACAATGATTTTAATAGAATATAAAAGTTTACATTATGTAAACTTTCATATGATAAAATTGGACTATGACAAGTAAAAAGATTAAATGGATAATATGCATGCTTATTATTGCAGGGAACTTTCTCGGAATGCTTGATTCCAGCACCGTGAACCTTGCTTTATTTCAAATTGCACAAGGCCTGAATGTAACCTTAAATCAAGTACAATGGGTTGTTATTGCGTACATGCTTGTATTAACAATTTTTTTACCGTTTTTTGGCAAACTCGGGGATTTATTTCCAAAAAACAAAATTTACAGTATCGGATTTTTAATTTTTGCACTGGGAGCATTCTTAAACTCAACGGCAGGGAATTTTTATCTATTAATAACATACCGATGCTTAGAAGCAATGGGTGCTTCCATAATGATTGCCAACGGACCTGCAACCATTGCAACATTATTTAAAGGAAAAGAACGTGGAAAAGCTCTTGGTTTAAACGCTTGTCTTGTTGCAATCGGAGGAATGAGCGGACCTGCTGTAGGCGGATTTTTAATAAATTCTTTCGGCTGGCACACAATATTTCTGCCATCCGTACCAATTGCTATATTAGGTGCAATAATTTCGTACAAATTGCTGCCCTCATACATTAAACGAAAATCTTTTAAGTTCGATTACAAAGGCTTTTTCTATTTTACTGTCGGTTTAATGGCGCTGCTTCTTGCAATATCAGAAGGGCACACCTGGGGTTGGAAATCAGTTAAAATTATTGCTCTTGGCGTAATTACACTTATTTTTGGAGCTTTATTTTACTTTAGAGATAGAAAAATCAATTACCCGCTTATCAATTTTGATATGTTTAAAATTAAAACATTTACATTTGGTAACATTGCCGTTATGACGTCTTATATGTGCATGTTCACAAACGGAATATTACTGCCGTTTTTCTTACAAGAGATTTTAAAATATAACGCATTTTTAACCGGGTTACTAATTCTGCCATACTCGGTAGCTTCATCCATTGTCGCACCTTTTGCCGGAAGTTATGCAGGTAAATACGGCAGTAAAACATTAACAGTTATAGGACCAAGTATATATATTGTTGCATTGATTATATTTACAACATTTAATACTACAACTCCTATGTGGGAAATAATTTTAGCCTCCGTGGTTATGGGTATAGGCAACGGGTGCTTCCAATCACCTTCAAATACAGCAATAATCACAAGCGTTCCAAAAGAAGAACTCGGGGTTGCAAGCGGGATTCTATCCCTTGCCAGAAACCTTGGAAATATATTAGGAGTTTCCATTACAATTACACTATTTGACAGTTTCCGTAATATATTCATTGAAAATGGTCTAGATTACAAAAAAGCCTTCTTGACTTCGTATCATTGGACTATGTGTTTCGGAATTATATTTGGGGCTGTTTGCCTTGTATGCGCATTCATTGCGTATTCACAGGATAAAAAAAAGCAGTAACAAATTATATTTTGTTTAGGTTTTAAAAATCCTGAAAAGGAGAATACATGAAATTAACATTTAAACCTGAACAAAAATATTCCAACCCTCAAAAAGCTTTTAATAAATTTGCAAATAAAATAAAACAGGGAACAAAAAATAAAATTCCAATAAATCCAAAAGAAGTTTCTACAGAAATATACAGGTATAACAACATTTTTGCTAAACAAAATAAGACCTCGCTATTTAATAATCTTGCAATGCAGCTTGCTCAAAGTCTGGTTAGCCTGGGGGATAACAATCTGGCTGGCGCAATTTACAGCTTTCTAATAAAAACAAATGCAGGAAATACAAAACTTGCTGAACAAATCGCAACAAATGCTCTTGCTATAGCAAAAAGACAACATGATCCGATACACATCATGGCTCGTGCAAATGATTTAAATAACATTTACAAAGTAACAGCTCCACAAAGTAAAAGACGTCTGACAATCTTATATGACGAAAAAAGAGCACTTAACGATATTTGTACAGATTATGAAAAAGTTTCAAAACGCTATAAAACATTAACAAGACGAATGAAGCCTGTTGAAGTATACGAAATTATGCTTGCTTCAATAAAAATTCAAATTGCAGAATTTGTAAGCTCAACAAATAAAAATTTGGCAAAAGAAGAAGCTCTCGGCGCCAAAAAGATACTTGATAAATATGGTAAAGGAAAACTTACAAATCAATTAAATAAAATATTAATAAGTCTAGAAAAATAAATATATTAATAGTCTTGAAATATAAAATTGTCTGTTTTATTATACAAGTGTAAAATTTACACTAAACAAAACGATTGGCAGGATATGTATGACAAGCAATGAAAACATAAGAAATATAGCAATTATTGCACACGTTGACCACGGTAAAACCACACTCGTTGATTGCTTATTGAAACAAGCAGGGGCTTTCCGTGAAAATCAGCAAGTAGAAGAACGCGTACTTGATAACAACGATTTGGAAAGAGAAAGAGGCATTACAATTCTTGCAAAAAACATTTCAATTGATTATCAAGGTACAAAAATTAATGTTGTTGATACCCCGGGGCACGCTGACTTTGGAGGGGAAGTGGAACGGGTATTAGGTATGGTTGACGGAGCATTACTTATAGTTGATGCTGCTGAGGGACCAATGCCTCAAACAAGATTTGTTCTTTCAAAAGCATTGGAATTAGGGTTAAAAATAATCGTTGTAATTAACAAAATTGATAAACCTGCAGCAGAACCTTTGACAGCACTTGACAAAGTTTTCGACTTATTCACCGAGCTAACGGATAGAGAAGACTTGATTGACTTCCCTTTTATTTTTTCAAGCAGCTTAAACGGATTTGCTATAAATGATCTTGAAGATGAACGAAAAGATATGGTACCGCTTTTAGAAAGTATAGTTAAAAATATTCAACCTCCTGTAGGTGATGAAAATGCACCTTTCCAATTCAGAGCAACAACTCTTGATTATAACGAATATGTAGGAAGAATTGTTATAGGCCGTATTGCAAACGGGAAGGTAAATTCTCAGGATCAAGTTTGCGTAATCCACGCAGATGGAAACCAGGAACGCGGGAAAATTGTTAAGTTATTTGGTTTTAAAGATTTAGGCAGAGTTGAAATTGAAAGTGCTTCCGCAGGTGATATTGTGGGTATCGCAGGATTTTCAGATATTCAAATAGGAGAAACTATTTGCGACCCTGCAAAACCACAAGCACTTCCGCTAATCAAAGTCGATGAACCAACACTTCAAATGAACTTTGCAGTAAACGACAGTCCGTTTGCCGGTCAGGAAGGGAAATTTGTAACTTCGCGTCAATTGAGAAAACGTTTATACAACGAATTGGAAAAAAATGTTAGTTTAAGAGTTGAAGATACAGATTCTACTGACTGCTTTAAAGTTTCAGGCAGAGGAGAACTTCACTTAAGTATTCTTATCGAAACTATGCGTCGTGAAGGCTATGAATTTTCTGTATCAAAACCGGAAGTAATCTTCAAAACAATAAACGATGAACTTTGTGAACCTTATGAGAATCTTATAATTGATGTACCTGAAGAATATGCAGGTTCAGCAATTGAAAGACTTTCCGGAAGAAAAGCCGAAATGAAAGACATGCAAAATGCGAAAGGCAGAACAACAATAACCTTCCATATTCCGGCAAGAGGTTTAATCGGTTTCAGAAGTGAATTTATAAGAATGACAAGAGGAGAAGGTATAATGTATCATACATTCCTTCACTACAGACCTTTTGCAGGGGACATCCCAAGACAGAGAAGCGGCTCTATCGTAGCTTTTGAACAAGGAGAAGCTATACCGTATGCATTAGCTCAATTTGAAGACCGTGGAGTATTCTTCATAACTCCAAAAACAAAAGTGTACAGAGGTATGATTATCGGAGAATGCAACAGACCGCAAGATATTCAAGTTAATATTTGCAAAACTAAAAAGCTTACAAACATGAGAAGTTCAACTGCAGATGTAATGGTTACATTACAAGCTCCAAGAATTTTATCTCTTGAAGAAGCTCTGGAATACCTTGGTGATGATGAGTTAGTTGAAATCACCCCGGAAAATATCAGATTAAGAAAAGCTGATCTTACAAAAAAAGTTTATAACTGATAAAATACGGCAGAGTACAATGCTTGTGCTCTACTGTCCAGGAGATATAGTTGTCACAAAAAAGCCTCATATAAAATATGAGGCTTTTTATAATCAGAATGAATATTACGAACAACCGGAATATCCACAATTTAAGCAGATGAAACAACCTTCCGCCATTTGAATTTCAGTTCCGCATTCAGGACACTTCACTGTTTTGATTTCTCCTGTTGCATTATACTCTTCTGTTTTCTCTAACTTCTCATCTACGGCAGGCTTTGATTCAACCGGCTTCATTTCGACAGTTTTTTCCTTCTTTTTATCATCCAAATTCATCGGTTGGAATTGACGTGAATTATTTCTATAAACAGTTATACCCTTCAAATTATTTTTATAAGCCAAAATATAAGCTTCCTTAATATCTTCTCTTGTAGCTGACTCTACAAAGTTAACTGTTTTAGAAACTGCATTGTCTGTATGTAACTGAAAAGCTGCCTGCATTTTAACGTGCCAGTAAGGAGAGACATCATGAGCAGTCGCAAAGATTTGCTTAATATCATCAGCAACACCATTTACATGAGCAATAGTACCATCTTTAGCAATTTGACCCATCATCTCTTCTGAATACAGCCCGTGAGATTTCATATAATCTTTAAAGATCGGGTTAACTTCAAGCATTTCAGTTCCATCCATAATTAAACGGGAAAATACTAGACCAAATAAAGGCTCGACTCCGCCAGATGCTGAAGCAATCATAGAAATAGTACCCGTCGGAGCAATACAAGTTGTTGTAGCATTTCTTAAACCATATTGTTTAATATCTGCATCAACTTGTTTCCACATATCATCGGAAATTTTTCCTGCTGATTTACCTTTGTATTTGTTGTATAAGTAGTTTTCGGAATCATAAATACTACCTTTAAAATTATTGAAACTGCCACGTTCTTTAGCCAGTTCTATAGATTCGGTTTTTGAAATATAATCAATAAATTCCATAACCTGACCTGCAAGCTTAGTACCCTCTTCTGAATTGTAAGATAGCCCCATCTTCATTAACATATCGGCCCAGCCCATAACACCAAGACCAATTTTTCTGTTATTTTGAACCATCTGGGAAATTTGAGGAAGCGGATAGTTATTAACAGCAATTACATTATCCAAAAATCTCATAGCAGTTCTTGTTGTTTCTTCTAATAAGTCCCAATCAACTTCGCAGCCGTTAGATGTTTCTTTAAGCATTAAACCGAGATTAATTGAACCAAGGTTGCAAGCTTCATAAGGAAGCAGCGGAACTTCTCCGCAAGGGTTAGTTGACTCAATTGCACCTACCAGCGGAGTTGGGTTATCATAGTTCATCTTATCAATAAACACAATACCCGGCTCACCGTTTCTCCAGGCTCCGTCTACGATTAAATCAAAAACTTCTTTAGCATTCATTCTTCCGACAACTTCATTATTTTGCGGATTGACCAAGTCGTAGTCGGTACCATTTAAATATGCTTCCATGAATTTATCAGTTATAGCTACAGATATATTGAAGTTATTAAGTTTGTTATTATCAGATTTGCAATTAATAAAATCAATAATATCAGGGTGATCTACTCGTAAAATACCCATATTGGCACCACGTCTTGTACCGCCCTGTTTAACAGCTTCCGTTGCGGCATTAAACACTTCCATAAACGAAACAGGACCTGATGATACTCCCATTGTTGATTTTACAACACTATTCTTAGGTCTTAATCTTGAAAATGAAAAACCTGTACCTCCGCCTGACTTATGAATTAAAGCAGTATTTTTAACTGTTTCAAATATACCTTCCAAACTATCTTCAACCGGAAGCACAAAACAAGCTGCCAACTGCCCGAGCTCACGTCCTGCATTCATCAACGTAGGTGAATTTGGCATAAAATAACGATTTGTAATAGCTTTATAAAAACGATCAGAAAGTCTTTTTACATCCTGTTCTGACTTCCCAAAACCTAAATCTGCTGACGCAATTGTATCCGCTACCCTGCGAAACATATCTGCAGGAGTTTCGACACAATTACCATCTTTATCTCTTTTCAAATATCTCTTTTCTAAAACTTTTACTGCATTTTCTGATAAATTCAGAGAATTTTCTAAACATACACTGCTGTCCGACACATTAACCTCCATGATCTGATTAAATATAATTTTTGAATCTTTCACAAAATCCCCAAAAAAAGCATGCTTTACACATCCTTTTATAGAATTGTACAACAGGTAATAAAAAGATTGCAATAAAAAGATTAAGATAGTTAACATTAACCATTAGGAGAATACATTTATATCTTTTTATGTTATTCTGAAGACATGGTTAGGAGAGGTTTTAGGGTTTTACTGGTAATAATACTTGCGGCACTGCTTTTTAAAGCGTGTCTGGTTAAAGATCTTCCGACAGACCCAGGTACTGTTAAACAAAAAAACAATAATTCAACTTTAAAAGCTTATCCAACACCCATAAATACGACAATTAATGGGATTGACTACCTTCAATCACAAGCTCCTGTCGGACAATTCGGCGGAGAACTGGTATCTTCGACCATAGGAGAAGGTCCAAAAACATTTAACCCGTTTAACAGTAAAGATAATATATCTGCATTGATGTCAGGAATCATGTATGACGGGCTTTTGACAACTGATCCAATATCAGGGCAGCCTATCCCTAAATTAGCAAAATCATACACAATCTCTCCGAACGGTAAAGATTATACGATAAATTTGCGGCATGGTGTTAAATGGTCAGACGGGAAACCTATTACGGCGGATGATGTTGTTTTTACCTGGAAAGATATAATATTTGCAGGTCTTGGAGATACTTCAGCACGAGATTCTCTTGTTATTGACGGTCAGCTTCCTACAATAAGAAAAATTGATGATTATACGGTTATTTTTTCTACACCGAAGCCCTTTGCCCCGTTTATCAGAATGCTTTCAACGCCCATTGCTCCAAAGCATATATTCATGCCGGCAGTAAAAAACGGACCTGAATATTTTGATACTTTTCTTTCTACAAATACTAAACCACATGATTTTGTAACATCAGGTGCGTTTAAGTTAAAAGAATATGTTCCGGCACAACGCGTTGTCTACGAAAGAAATCCAAATTATTATGAAATAAACAAAGATGGAAAAAAACTTCCTTATTTAGATAAAGTTATCTACTTAATTGTAGGAGATTTAAATAATGAAGTTCTTAAATTTGAAGCAAAAGAACTTGATGTAATATCACTTCAAGGCTCTAAAGTCGCCCGTTACAAATCTTTAGAACCTCATTCTGATTTTAAACTGTACAACTTGGGACCAAACACCGGAACAATGTATCTATCAATGAATCTTAATAACCGTAAAAATGATAAGGGTCAATTTTATGTTAACCCTATTAAGCAAAAATGGTTTCAGGATTTAAATTTCAGAACAGCGGTAGACTACGCGGTTGACAGAAAAAATATGGTATTTAATATTGCAAACGGAATAGGAGCTCCACTATACACTGCAGAAAGCTTAAATTCAATATATCTGAATAAAAGGCTGAAACCTTATGACAAAAACATCAATAAATCAAAAGAATTACTAAAAAAATCAGGTTTCTACACTGATAAAAAAGGGAGACTTTTTGATAAAGCTGGAAACAGAGTAGAATTTGACCTTTACACAAACGCAGGAAACACCGAACGTGAAGCCATAGGTGTTATGGTTAAACAAGACCTTGAAGATTTAGGAATGAAAGTTAACTTTAAACCAATTGAATTTAATTCACTTGTAAATAAACTTGTAAGCACTTTTGATTGGGATATGGTAATTATGGGATTGACAGGTTCACCATTGGAACCTAACGGAGGGAAAAATGTATGGCTATCTGACGGCCGGTTACATATGTTTAACCAACGAACCCCACAAGAAGGTAAAACAAACATACTACCTTGGGAAAAAGAACTGGATTATCTGTATACACAAGGTGCTCTCGCAACAAAATTTGAAGACAGAAAAAAATATTATGACAAATATCAGGAAATTGTATACAGAGAAAAACCGTTTATTTACATATATTCACCGGTAATAATTGTTGCTGTAAGAAACAAATTTAAAAATATCTATCCGTCATCCCTGAGCGGGATTACTCACAATATAGAAGAAATATACATCGAGGAATAAGTTCTATGGAAACATTAAAATATATAATAAAACGAATAGTTCAAACAATACCGCTGCTAATTATAATATCACTCATAAGTTTTTTTATAATAAGATTATCCCCTGTAGATCCGCTGGCCGAACTCAAATTAAATCCGTCAATTTCACCTGTTACAGTTGAAAAAGAACGTAAAAGACTGGGTTTAGACAAGCCTATTATTGTCCAATACGGGAAATGGGCCTACTCATTTGTGAGGGGAGATTTGGGAGTAACTTCAAATGGAGAACGGGTAAGTCAAAAACTCAAAGAACGTATTCCAAACACACTTTTGCTGACATCTATTGTAATATTTTTAACCTGGCTCGTCGGAGTTCCATTAGGAATAATCGCTGCTGTTAATTGGAAAACTCCATTTGACAGAATACTAACAGTTTTAACAAGTATCGGTATGGCTATACCATCTTTTTTCTTTGCGGTATTACTCTTAATGCTTGCGGTAAAAACAGGCTGGTTCCCAATAGGAGGACTTACTTGCCCTAATTTTGCGGATATGAGTTTTGGCAAAAAGATTTTAGATATATCGTACCACCTTGCATTGCCTGTATTTGTACTGTTTACAATTTCACTTGCAGGATTACAACGACAAATGAGGGCGAATATGCTGGATGTTTTAGATAGCGATTATGTAAAATTTGCAAGGGCAAAAGGGTTATCTGAATTCAAAGTAATATATAAACACGCACTAAGAAATGCAATAAATCCAATGATTACACTGCTTGGTTTTGAATTTGCAGGATTACTATCCGGTGCAGCTTTAACAGAATATGTTTTCCAATATCCGGGACTTGGCAGACTAATACTGGAAGCTGTGTTAAAATCTGATATAAATCTTGTTATGGCATCTTTGATGATGGGAGCTATTATGCTCGTCTTGGGAAATTTAATTGCGGATATTCTTCTTATTATCACAGATCCGAGAATTAGGGTGAAATCATGATAAAAGAAGTTTTAATACAATTGTGGAAAGATAAATTTGCAAAAGCTGCAATTATATTACTCGGCGTTATATACTTTGCCTTATTCTTTGCAGATTTTATTGCACCTTACACTAAAGATTTTTCAGACAGAACAATGGCTTATGTTCCTCCATCAAAAATTTTTACAATAGATGAACACGGTAAACTGTCAAGACCTTATACCTATAACTATATCAGAGAATTTGACAAAGAAAATCTCGAAATTAAATACACTCTTGATAGAAGTCAAAAACATTATGTAAAATTCTTTTCAAAAGGACAACCCTATAAGTTTCTTGGTTTAATACCAATGAAACGACATTTTTTTACTACAGATAAAAACGGTAGGCTATACCTTCTAGGAACAGATATAAATGGAAGGGACGTATTTTCCCGGTTGCTATTTGGCGGTAGAATATCTATGACAATAGGTTTTCTTGCACTGTTTGTGCTATTCCCGATAGGTCTTTTGTATGGCGGGATATCCGGATATTTCGGTGGCAAAGTTGACTCTGTAATGATGCGATTTGCAGAGGCTATAATGTCAATACCGAGTTTTTATCTATTAATAATTCTCGCGTCAATTCTGCCTTCTGGAATGACCAGTACCCAAAGATTTTTATTAATTGTAATTATTCTTGCCTTAATTGGCTGGGCTGGCTTTGCAAGAGTAGTAAGAGGAATGGTTCTATCTATAAAAAATCAGGAATACATACAGGCTGCAAAATCAATAGGTGCATCAAAAATGCGAATAATTACAAAACATATACTGCCACAAACAACAAGTTTTGTAATAGTTGCAATGACTTTATCCATACCGTCTTACATTTTATCAGAATCAGGATTAAGTTTTTTGGGACTGGGAATTCAACAGCCTGATGCCAGCTGGGGAAATATGCTTAAAGAAGCTCAGGAATTCACTAATATACTATACAGACCATGGCTTTTAACTCCGGGTTTTTTAATTTTTGTATCAGTTTTGGCATTTAATCTGATAGGTGATACTATAAGAGATGTGCTTGATCCGAAATCAAAACAAGAGTAAATAAACTATAAATAAGGAGGTATGATGAGAAAAACTTCAAAAATAGCAACCGCCATTTCTGTTGGAATGATAGTTTTTGGCATTTTCATGTTCCTTATAATACATCCGTTTATCTATACTTATATTGGAATAATTGAACAAGCAAAAACAACTACACACCATACAAAATGGGATAAACTGGCAGTAAAATATTCAATTTTCAGCTTCCAGAAAAAATATACAATGGATTATGCACTTTCAAGTTTGATTCTTACTGAAGATTATGATACGGCGCTTGACTACATCCATAAACTTGAAAAACTAAAAAAATCAGACGTTGCACATAAATATTTTGCCTCATACGCGTACTTACAAAAACAGGATTACAAAAATGCCCTTAAATATGCAAAATGGTGTAATAGTGAAAATCAACTTGCAAAAATTTATATCAAAACCAGAGATATTGAAAACGCTCAAAAAATTGTAGATAAAATGTTAAATAAAAAAAATATATCACCTAACAGCTATGTATACAAATCTGAGTTAGAAATGCTAAAAGGAAACTGGCATGAAGCAGATAAATACGCGGATAAAGTACTAAAAATAAATCCTAAACATCGAGAAGCCTTAAAAGATAAAATTCAAATATCTAAACATTTTAACAGATTAAGCGATGTGAAAAAATATGAAAAAACACTTAAACAATTAGAATTGAAATACAGTGAAAGAGTTCGGTAGGAGAAGACATGGAAGTAAACCTCGATAATTTAACACACATAATAAACCTTGATTATTTCATAAGAATAGCCATAGCAGTGATATTTGGATTCTGCATAGGACTGGAAAGAGAAATGACAAACAAATATGCAGGATTGAGAACACATATTCTTGTGTGTTTGGGAGCCTGCGTATTTACTCTAATTTCAATATATGGATTTCCAACATTTGCACCGGGCGATAACGTAATTGTCGACAATGCAACCGGAGTAAGAGACACCTCACGTGTTGCCGCTCAAATTGTTACAGGGATTGGTTTTATCGGGGCAGGGACAGTACTTAGAAACGGTCCGGTTGTTCTTGGGCTTACTACTGCAGCAACACTATGGATTGCCGCAAGCATTGGTATGGCATGCGGTGCAGGAATGTTTGATATAGCCTTTGCCGGAACAGTTCTTTCTATACTTACTCTTATTTCAATTAGAGTATTCGAAAGAAAAGTCCTTCCGAACAGTACAAAGCGAACAAAAAGGGTTAAGGTCAGTCTTGTTTGTTCAAATGAACACGCAAATAAAATCTATGACTATATCATTGAAAAATACCAGAGTATCTCAGAACTTTCAAAAAAACAACTAAAAGCGGATGAAAACAGTATAAAAATCACCTGCATACTTGATGTTATTACCAGAAAACCCATAAAAGATCTTTATAAATCGTTTCAATCGCAAAAAGGTATTGAATCTATCTCTATACAAGAAACTCTTGAATAATAAAATTGCGTTACAAAGAACTTTACATTAAAACAGGTTTAAGCTAGGATATACAAAGAGGTAAGGGAGAAACAAAGTTGAAATATAAAAGAATTTTATTAAAAATCAGCGGAGAGGCATTACTTGGAGAGCAGCAGTTTGGAATTGATCAAGCTCCTGTAAAAATGATTGCGAATGAAATAAAAAAAGTGACAGAATCTGGTGCTGAAGTCGCAGTTGTTGTCGGAGGAGGCAACATATTCAGAGGAATGAAAAACAGCGCCAAGTTAGGTATGGACCAAGCTTCCGGAGATTATGTCGGAATGCTTGCAACAGTAATGAATGCTATTGCCTTACAAAGCGCATTAACTCAAATCGGGGTGCAATGCAGAGTTCAATCAGCCATTGCAATGAACCAGATTGCTGAACCATACATCAGACACAGAGCAATAAGACACCTTGAAAAGGGCAGAGTTGTAATTTTTGCAGCGGGTACAGGTAATCCGTTTTTCACTACAGATACAGCAGCAGCCCTTAGAGCGTCTGAAATTAACGCTGAAGCCATGCTTATGGCTAAAAACGGTGTAGACGGGGTTTATACTGATGATCCAAACATCAATCCTGGAGCTGAAAAACTCGACTCTATCACCTACGATGATATTATTATAAACGGACTTAAGGTTATGGATACATCAGCCTGCGCCCTATGTAAACAAAACAACATACCAATAGTTGTGTTTGATTTCAAAAAAGAAGATGGAATTAAAAATATCCTTAATGGTCAAAAAATAGGAACATATATTAATTAATTTATACGAAAGAGGTAAAAAATGACAGAATCTTTAGAAGAATTATTTTTATTCGGAGAAGAAAAAATGGAAAAAGCAATTGCCCAATTGCATAAAGAATTCGGGTCAATTCGTTCAGGAAGGGCCAATCCCGGAATCTTAGATAAAGTTATTGTTGAATACTATGGTGCACCAACACCACTAAGACAAATGTCACAGGTCTCAGTTCAAGATGGTACAACACTTGTAATTACACCTTATGACAAAACCATAATGAAAGAAATTGAAAAAGCAATTATCAAAGCCGAAATCGGGATCACACCGAACAGCGATGGTACTTGTATTAGACTTACATTCCCTCCTTTAACAGAAGACAGACGACGTGAAATAACTAAAGATGTTAAAAAATTAGGAGAAGAAGCTAAAGTTGCAGTTAGAAATATCCGCAGAGATATGACTGATAACCTCAAAAAAATTGAAAAAAATGAAAATCTTCCTGAAGATATGGTAAAAGATAATCAAGATAAAATTCAAAAATTAACAGATAAATACACCGCAAATGTCGACAGTGCAGTTTCATCAAAAGAAAAAGAGGTTATGACTGTATAATGATTGATTTAGGCTTGAATAAAAATGCAACAAGGATGCTCACAGGATTTATAATGGGTACAATAGTAATGCTTTGCATTATAAGAGGTGATATTGCCTTATTGTTACTCATGGCATTTATGCTCATTGCAGGGTCAAGAGAATATGTAAAAATATTAAACCATAAAGGTTTTTATCCAAGTCTTAAGGTCATTTATTTTACAGAAGCAATACTTGCTGCAGTTGTTTATTTTAAGCGTTTTGATCTTGTCGCAATTACCTTAACAATTTGTGCAATGTGCTCTTTTATGTGGGTTTTATTTAGAGGAAGACAACCCTATATAGCGAATGTTGCAACAACTCTATTTGGGATGGTATATTGCGGATGGTTCCCTCTTCACATTATATTTTTACGAGATTTGAGCTGCCCCAAATACGACAGTGGATTGGGCTTTGTTGTATTGATGTTTATATCTATTCTGCTAACCGACGTTGGCTGTTATTATATTGGTTCAAAATTCGGGAAACACAAACTTGCTCCGGTAATAAGCCCTAATAAAACTATTGAAGGCTCTATTGGAGGTATGTTCTTTGCTATATTGGGAGCTATAATAATAGGCTGGTATTTAGATGTTCAATGGTACTTATCTTTAACTGCTGGAATTATTTGTACTGTATTTGCCCAAATCGGGGATCTTTGTGAGTCTCTTATAAAACGTGATGCAGGAGTGAAGGATTCCGGTTCAAGCCTGCCTGGGCACGGTGGATTTTTGGATAGAACAGACAGTTTTATTTTAACTATCCCTGTTATGTATTATTTCTGTAAATGTTTTATTTTTCAAACTGAGTGGATGATAACCCTTGCGAATTATGTGAAAGGGCTGTTTTAATGGACTCTGTTGAAAAATCTATAGAAGAAATTTTCGGGATTAAAATGAATACACCTGAATTATATAAACACGCACTTACGCATCCATCTTATACAAAAGAAAAAAATCTTCCGGAAACACAGTGTTACGAAAGACTGGAGTTTCTTGGAGATGCGGTTTTAAAATTAACAATTTCAGATGTACTTTTCAAAACATACCCGCAGGCAAGAGAGGGCGAATTATCAAAAATTCGAGGAATTATTGTTTCTGATAGTACTCTTGCAGATATTGCAAAGCATAACGGATTACAAGAACTAATAATAATGAGCAGGCACGAAGAAAAACAAGGTTGCAGAAAACTTAATTCAATATGCGCCTGTGCTTTTGAAGCTGTTCTTGGAGCATACTATCTTGATGGAAAATTCAACGAAGTTTTGAAATATATAGAAACAACATTTGAACCCTACATCAAAGATGTTCAAGATCATTTTGAAAAGTTCAATGCAAAAACAATATTGCAAGAATACACCCAAGGTATAAATAAGGATTTACCGCAATACACTGTAATAAACGAATCCGGACCTGAACATAAAAAAGAATTCGAAATTGAAGTTCGATATAACAATGAAGTTTTAGCTGTTGAAAAAGGTTCAAGTAAAAAAGAAGCAGAACAAAAGTGTGCGTATTCTGCCTGTAAATATCTAGGAATAATTTAAAATGAAAAAAATTATAATATCACCATCAATACTATCAGCTGATTTTGCTAATCTTGAACGGGATATAAAAAAAGTTCAAGAAGCAGGAGCTGACTGGCTACATGTTGACGTTATGGACGGGCATTTTGTTCCCAATATAACTATAGGAATTCCTGTTGTTAAATCAATCAAAGCTGTAACCGACCTGCCGCTTGATGTACACTTAATGATAGATAATCCCGAAAAATATATCGAAAATTTTGTAAATGCGGGGGCGAATATATTAACTTTCCACTATGAAGCAGTCGAAAAAAACAAAATAATTCAGTTAATTAATAAAATTAAATCTTTGAATATAAAAGCAGGAATATCAATAAAACCTGATACCAAAGCTGAAGAGATTCTAGAATTTATACAATATTTGGATTTACTGTTGGTAATGACTGTAGAACCGGGATTTGGAGGGCAAAAATTTATGCCTGATTGTGCAGAAAAAATAAAAATCATAAAGCAAAATTCTCCAGAAACCCTAATTATACAAGTTGATGGAGGCATCAATGATATAACCGGGAAAATCTGCACACAATACGGGGCAAACTCTCTTGTTGCAGGGAATTATATATATAAAGCTGATAATATAAAACAAGCTATTGAACGACTAAAATAAACTAAGCTTCCAACACTTCGCCTTTTTTGATTTTCGCCTGTAAAACTTTATCTAGATTAGCACTTGCAGCTTTTTCTGTTTGATCATTTGTTGGATTTTCAATAGCTTTATCTTGAGCTTGAGCACCTGTTTTTTCAGAATCTTTACCTTTCTCAGAACTATTCTGTTCATCTGAATGTTTTGCAATACTTTCACCTGCAACACCTGTTTTAGATTCAATTTCCGCTCTATAAGCATTTGCATCTGACATATTTGAAGAATTTACTGATAGTGCTTCTGACTGAGCTTTTTCCGCATTGTCTGCGTTTTCAACGGATTTTTCACCGGCTTTGACAGCACGTCTTCCAATAATAGTATCAATAATTCTTGCTAAGAACGGCTCACCTCTAGTCGTAGCTAAAAGTTCATTACCGACATTAACCGTTTCCGCACCAAAATCCTGTCCTGTTATAATTGCTGAAGTTTGAGCGTTCATTACAGAATCTAAGTTCATAAACTCAGCTTCTGAAACAGAAACAAGTGATTGCGCTTGAGTACCATATCGTTTCAATTGATCTTCTAATTGACCCATTTTCGAAAATGTTCTTGCATCGTTCTCACTGTTATTTATCTTATCAACCTCAGCTTTGAACTCGTTTTGTGTCGCTTCTGCTTTTGCAAGAATAGCACTCATTACATTATCAAGATTTTGAATTTCATCTTCAGACTTCGCCTGCGACAACATTTCTTCAACAACTGCTGCGATAGAAGCCTTTGTAGCCTCTTTACTGTCGCCGGTAAAAATCTTTGCCTGAGTTCTTAGACTTACACCTGCTTCAGTCAATGTATCACGCTTTTGCTGTGCAGCTGTTTTATTTTGCGCAGCAAAAACCACAGGCTCCTGGGTTGTGGAATTTTCATCAGAACCCGCTGTTTCCACAGGAATTTGCGAAGTATCCGTTGAAGTTAGAGTTGTAGTAGAATCTTCAGATGTTTCTGGATTAGTTTGTATTTGTGATAAATTAGCCATTTCATAAGTTGTTTCATCCTTTGATGCTGATTCCACGTCATTACGAAACTCTTTTGCCCATTGTAAATATTGGGTAGGAACCTCAACCCCCTGATTATCATATTTAATTATCTCTTTTGCTGTAAGCTTCCGCCAATCAATCTGCTTTGGTGAAATTGCATCTATTCTTGAAACTTCCATAGTCCGACCTTGTTTTTGTAATACTCATATTTACGGCTAAATTATTTTGAAACTTTAAAAAATTTTAAAATATTTAACAAAATTTAAAATCATTCATACAATTAAGGGATAATAAAAAAAATATTATAAGTATAATAGTGATAAAAGAGGATCTGTTATGAAATATGAAGATTTAATGGCAAAAGCAATTGAAGCATCAAAAAATGCTTACGCTCCATATTCAAAATTTTCTGTTGGAGCTTGCTTACTGACCGAAAACGGAAAAGTGTACAGCGGGTGCAATTTCGAAAATGCAAGTTTTGGTTTAACAATTTGTGCAGAAAGAAACGCAATAGGAACAGCAGTAACAAATGGAGAAAAAAAAATTAAAGCTATTGCGATATATTCACCTAATTGTAACTTGTGCGTACCTTGTGGTGCTTGCCGACAAGTTTTACATGAATTTTGTGATAATGATAATGAGCTTGACGTTATCCTTAATACTGATGAAGGTTTGAAAATATTCACTCTTTCACATTTGTTACCGGAAAGTTTTTCTCTATAAATGTATATAATAGAACTTATTGTACAAGCCTTTAGAGGTAATCAATACAAGAAAAGAGCTTACAATCCTCTTAACAGCTGTTCTGACGAAACATTAGAACAACAAGAGGATTTTGAAAATTGCGAACACTTGTTTATGCCTTTAGATAGTTCTAATACTCTATTTGCCTGTAAACACTGCGGAAAAATTGTTCCGCGTGAAAAACTTAAAAATAAAAATATCTTTGAAAATAAGCCTTTAAAATAGTAAATCGTAGAATATAAAAACTCATACTCCTTTTTAAACTGGTTATAAGAAAAAGGAGGTTTATTATGCCAAAAAGTTTAGGTGAAGTAATTAATAATATTATGGAAGAAAACTCAAGCAGACGAGTTTTAATTCTGACAAATCATATGCAAATATTTGGAACAATTCATGATTATTATGACAAATGTCAGAATTGCCACGACTGCCTTATCGCCTTAAAAGACGTTCGAATTGCAAGAATTGAAGATGTATGTAATTGTGTTCACAACGACTGTGAATGCAACCTTGAAACATTTGTTGAATATAAATGGTTCAATATCAGCTCTCACGCAATTGTCGGATTTAGTATAATAGGGCAAGAATAAATTACAACAAAAAGGGAAGATTAAAAATCTTCCCTTTTTGTTGTATAAAAATATCTTACACTTTTCTTTTACGAGCAGCTTCTGATTTGTGTTTTCTTTTAACGCTTGGCTTTTCATATCTTTCACGCTTTTTAACTTCAGAAAGGATACCTGCTTTTTGAATTTTCTTTTTGAAACGTCTCAAAGCACTTTCAATGCTTTCATTTTCGCCAACTTTAACTTCTGCCATTTATATTTTCACCACCTTTATAACTTATTTACACACCCAGTATAATATAAAACAGAAAAAAGGTCAATATTGATGATTATTTCCAAGGGTAAGCCGCGTCAATTTGCCAGCCAGAGCGCTTTATATAGTCTGCACAAAACCACCCATCGCCGTTATAGGAGCAGCTGTTAGCCACTACACTATAAGACCTGTCAAAACCTAAAGGTTGGACTCCTTTACCATCAGATGATCTTGTCAAATAGAAAAAATCTTTACCAAATCGGTTAGGACCTTTACCCCCATTTATATCAACTGCAATTATATTAGACGAAATTTTCGTATCTGGTTTTGAACCTGTACTGCCTGTTAATACTGCGTATAATAAGCCGTCCTGTGTAATAAATGCAACCATTATATCACTTTGAAAATTAAAACCCTGTGTAGTACCTCTGGGATGAGCTACTACACCCGGGAATTCACATTTCTTATTCGTTTCACACAGAACAGCCGTTTTTACAAATGGAGCCCAATACTTGTTAAAATATGCTTCTGCTCCGAGAGCAAAAGCATCAGCAGGTTCTCCTACTTCCTCATAAGACAATTTATAAGCCTGATTTAATACCGAAATAGCTTTTTGTAATTTTGTAACAGTAACTTTCTTTTGATGAGATGTAATTAATATAGGTATTGTTATCGCTGCAACTACTCCAATAATACCTAACGTTATTAAAACCTCAGCTAAAGTAAATGCGAATAGCTTTCGATTTACTTTGTAAAA
>CABUAQ010000029.1 GCA_902489575.1 uncultured bacterium | reverse complement strand
GATCCGGATAACTGTAGGGAGCTTGCCGAAAAAACTTTATCAAGTCTTCAAAATGCGAAAAAGCATGATAGTTATGTTTCACTTTGCACAAAAATGATTCAAGGTGCAATATCCCACGGTGATTACTTGTATGCAATGAATTTGACACATAGCGTATTATCATCCCTTGATAAATCTTCTATAGATCCGGCTTCGCCTGATTTTAACCTGTATTTTCTTCTTATGTCTGTAATTTACGTGAAAATTTTGTTTAATATAGGTGCGTATGATGATTGTCTTGATATTGGATATAATGTTTTAAATGTTTTGGATACTGAAAAACTTAATTCAATAAATTATACTATTATTTCAAAAGAAGAATTTAAATATCTGGTTGCAGAGTGTGTGGGGTATATTGCGCTTGTAGATGTTATTTCAATGAAAGAGGATGTTGGAGAATTCCTGGATATTTCTAAAAAATTACTTACATTTTTGCCCGAATCCTATTCTATTTTCGTTCAATTGCAGAATTTAATAAGAGGGCAAAATACATCGCTTACTCTTTCAATGTCAGGAGATGATGTTTTTTCACCGATACTTTACCACTTGATGAATGCTTTTGTTTCATACAAGAATAATCCTGAATCATTTGCACAAGAAGTTTATAAAGCAAAACTTATTGCAAAGCAGGTTGAAATGTTTCAATTTGAATTGTTTGCTGACTTGATGATTGGTTATGCTTATGTTCAATTGAATTCGTTTAAAAAAGCATCAGCGATAATTTATAAGATTATAAAATCAGCAAAAATAAAAGGGATGAATGCAATTGTTCATATTGCCTGGTATGTAATGAGTATTTTGAATATTAAAGAAGGCAGGTTTGATATAGCGTATGGGGTATTGAATAATTCAAATATTCAAATGGAAAAAAGCGGTGTTGTAAGTGAATATTTGTCAATGTTACATAAAGTTAATATGTACAAAGTTTTGATGTGTACTAATTCTGTAGAGCAGGCGCAGATTTGTATGAATCAGGCAGCTGCAATTGTTCAAAAATACGGATTGAATTTCAATCTTAATATTGACATTAAAAAAATTATGTTGGAAAATTCAGTTAACAGGAACGTTAATGTTTCTGTTAATAAACCAGTAGAAGTGTCAGAGCAAAGGATTGAGGAAAATATTGTATCATCAGGTTTTGATGAAGATGATGGTGATGTTGTAAATCCATCCGAATTTTTCTCAGGCTAGATGTTTTAAATCCGTTTAGAAAGAGAGGAAAAATGAAAGTATTATTCGCGTCAGCAGAAGTAGCACCTTTTTCAAAAGCCGGCGGGTTGGCCGATGTTGTCGGAAGTTTGCCCAAAGAAATCGAAAAAGATGCAGAAATAGCAATTTTTACTCCGCTTCACGGATGTATTGATAAAGAAAAATACGGAATAAAAGAGCTGGAAAATTCAGAAATGTGGCTTACTTTCGGATATCAACCGCAAAAGTTTAACCTGTATATGACTAAGCTTCCGGGAACTAAAATTAATGTGTTTTTTGTAAAAAATGATTGGTATTTTTCTTGTTTTAAAGAAGTTTATCCAAAGTATTTAGATCCAAGATACGAACACGAAAGATATATTTCTTTTTCTCTGGCAGTTATGGAATATGCCAAGGCTTTAAATTTCCGTGCAGATGTTATACACGCAAATGATTGGCATACTGCAATGATTCCTTTGTATCTTCACTCAAATTACAAATTTGATGAATTTTGGTCAAAAACGAAATGTGTTTTTGAAATTCACAACCTTGCGTATCAGGGAATTTGGTTTGAGGATGTTATTGATTTTGCAAATATGAGAAAAGATATTGTATATAATCAATGGGGTTGTGAGCATTATGGTATGGTAAACTGGATGAAGGGTGCAATTTTGTATTCTGATAGAGTTGTTACTGTTTCTCCAACTTATGCCCGAGAAATTTTAGGTTCTGAATTCGGCGAAAATATGGATTATACATTGCGGGGGGTTCAGTACAAACTTAGAGGAATTTTGAACGGGATTGACTATGATGTGTTTAATCCTAAAAAAGATAAAGCTATTGTGAAAAAATATGATGTTAAAGATTTTGATAAGAAAGCTGAAAATAAAAAAGCTGTCTGTGAATATTTCGGATTGAAATATAACCCTGATAGACCGTTGATAGCCCTTATTTCACGACTTGTAGATCAAAAAGGAATTGATTTAATAAGAGATATGCAATATGAATTACAAAATCTTGATGCTGATTTTGTATTTATGGGCAGCGGGGATAATGCTTATGAAAACCTATTTATCTGGCTTTCAAATAATACAGCTAATATAAGAACATATGTCGGGTACGATCCAAAGTTGGCAAATCTGGTGTATGCAGGAAGTGACTTTTTCTTAATGCCTTCAAAGTTTGAACCTTGCGGATTGAGTCAATTAATTGCAATGCGTTACGGCTCGTTGCCTATAGTAAGAGCTACAGGCGGTTTAGAAGACACTGTAACCGGTTATCCTCTTGATAATTCAAATGGTTTTAAATTCTGGCAATATAACGGCTGGGATATGCTTAATGCAATAAAATGTGCATTATATGTGTATACGGATAAATATGTATTTAATGCAATGAGAAAATCCGCCATGGAGGCTGATTTTTCTTGGAAACGCAGTGCAAAAGAATATTTGGATATGTATAGACAACTTGTCGGATAGGCGTATAATTAAAACAGACTACTTGCGAAAATTTTGTTTGTATTATATGATGAATCTATAGCAAGAAAAGTGAGGTTTTATCAATGGATCAAATAATTAAAGTAGCGTGGGACTTAAACGAAAATACTGATAACAGGTACAGATTGGTTTATGAAATTGCTGAGCTTGCTAAGAAAATCGTTGATGAAAATCAAGCAAGAAAAGCTCGCGAAGATTTCGGTTTCGATGAAACTCATGAAACTACTTATAGTAAAGAAAATCCTGTTGAACATGCTTTGATGGTTAAAGCGTCAGAAGCTGATGATAACAGATTGGTTGGTTAATTAAGTTTTATTTAAGGCACAAAAATGGTAGGTTTTTGTGCCTTCTTATGGATATTTGTATCTGCAAATACAGTTTTAGTGAGGGTTGAGTTTTATGATAAAAGATACATTAGATTATATAGAAACCTATACAGATGGTTTTAAGCCTGAAATCGGTATAGTTTTAGGTTCTGGCTTAGGGGATTTGGCAGATTCTTATTGTGAGTTTGCAATTCCTTACTCTAAAATTCCAGGATTTGCTAAATCAAGTGTCGAAGGTCATAAAGGGCAATTGGTATTTGCAACTATTAATAATCGTAAAGTTGTAATGATGCAAGGACGAATTCATTATTATGAAGGGCATTCTATGCAAGATATAACTTATCCTATCAAGGTCATGAAAAAACTTGGGGTAAGAACTATTATTATAACAAATGCTGCAGGTGCTATAAATAAAAGTTTCAGACCGGGGGATTTGATGGTTATAACCGATCATATTAATATGATGGGGGCGAATCCTTTAATTGGTCCCAATGACTCTGATTTTGGTACAAGGTTCCCTGATATGTCAGAAGTTTATAACAAAAACCTTATAAAAATAGTTGATGCAGCAGGCAGAATGTTGAAGATAGATTTAAAACACGGTGTGTATGTTGCATCTTCAGGACCGAGTTACGAAACCCCCGCGGAAATCAAAATGGCAAGATATATGGGTGGTGATGCTGCAGGGATGTCTACTGTTCCTGAGGCTATTGTAGCTAATTATTGCGGTATTAAAGTTATTGGTATAAGTTGTATTTCTAATTATGCAAGCGGAGTTTCGACTAAAAAACTTACCCATGATGAGGTTATTGAAACGACAAATTCTGTAAAATCTAAATTTAAAGAACTTGTTTTATTACTATTAAAAAATATTTAGTAATTAACTCATCTACTTACTGAGCAACTTTGTACTGTATATTCTTTGAAGGTCCCTGCAAAATAGGTATAGGTAAGTGTCATAGTTAATCTTGTTGGTCTATTACCTGGTTCTACTTTTATGTCACAGGACATATAATTGTATAGAGTTGGATAGACTCTAAATAATTCAGTTCCTCCACGAGCCGGCATCTCCATGCCACAATAACCGCTCTCAACTGCTGTGCACTCTTCTCTACCATTAGGAATAGCATGTAGCGTAAATCGCTGCCCGGGGTAAGCGTCTCTTACTGTCATAGAGCAACTGGTATAAACTGAAGTACTGCCTACAGGGTAACATACAGTTGAAATTGTAGCAGTTTGGGTAGTACTGCACATTCTGTTGTTTTAATTGCTTCTGTATCCTGACTCAGTCCAACACGGGTTTTTGCTTCAAGTGTAAATGTTCTCAAGTCCCTGTTCAATACATTAGGCGGGTTTTTGCCATTTAAGTCTATGATACCGACTATAGCCTTTGCTCCGACTTGAGGGGGCAGGCAAATACTCATACCGTTTTTTAGTAGTGCACAGGCTCCTTTATACTCAGGACTGTATTCGCTTCTGCCTTTCCCGGCGTCGTATTTATAATATTTATTTGCAAAGCAGTCTTAAGAATTTTTGCAAATTACTGATGCTTTCAAATATTTTTTTATATATAAGCCGGAATTATCTTCATAGCCCTGCGGTTCTGAATCTTTGTACATCATCGTTGAAAAGAAGCTTGCTTTATTTTCACTGACAGCCAGACCGTCTACAGAATTTTGTATTGTTTGTATTTCACGGCTAAATGCTGAATCTAATGCTTTTGTCTGATAACTTTTTATAACTTTTGGCAGCACAAGGCCTGCTATTATTCCTACTATCGCAATTGCCAACAGTAGTTCTGTTAATGTGAACGCTTGTTTATTCTCCAAATTTCTTAATCCGTGTTATAAAATGACCTGGCTCGTATGTGTTACTTGCTTTTATTTTTCTAAATGTTGTTTTAAAATATTTTTTTTAGATATTTTGCGCAAATTTTTTTTTTACATGTTTTAGCTTCAGTATGCAAATATCAAATTTTACCCAATATCAAAATCTAAATCTAAACTCAAATACTTATTTGAACAAAAGAAATGTTAATTTTACAGGTTATACGTCAGCTTTTGGCAGAAGGTTAGAGTCTGTGATGGCGAAAAATAGTGCTAGTGAAGAAGACAAGGCCTGTTTAGTATTCTGGATACGAAAATTTTTGTCAACGAAAATAAATCCAAAGAATAAACTTGGTGAAGGTGCGCACGGTGCGGTTTATCGAATAGATGATAAGTTTTGTATGAAAATTCCTGTTGGTAAAGAACCGCAGGTTGATGGGATGGATGATTTGCCAAATAATCTTTTTGGTAAATTGAAATCGTATTATGGCGGTAAAGTGGCAGTTTTTTCAGATGTTGAAGTCTTAAAAAATGTTTCATCAGGTGGTAAACATACTCAGATTGGTGTCCCTGATACATATCGATCAGCACACATAGCTTCTGAAAATCATAAGTTTTATGAAAAAGAATGTCTGCCAAGACTTGCAAAGCTTCCTCAGAAGAGTTTTGATGTCATAGTTGCTGATTGTGCAGCGTTGAATGCTATGAGCAGTAAACTTGCATCTTATGTTTTCGATTATAAAAATCCGAATAACTTTGTAATTGTTGGAAAATCAATACGTATTCTTGATGATGTGAATGTAAAACAAGCAGGCGGCAGAAATTCTCTGGCTGATTTATTTGATGCTTTAATTAATAAGATTTACTTAAATCATTGTGCTAATTTTAGCGAATCAGGTAAAAAGTATCGTCAAGAAGTATTTAAAAAACTTGTTCTTGCAGCTATGAAAACAGATATTCCCATTAAACCAAAAATGCAGGCCGATGATCTTACATGGTATATAACAACCCAGGATTTATGTCGTTTTGACGATTCTAATGAAAAGATTATAGATAAATTGGCTAAATTTCAAAATATTAAGGACCAGAAATCCCGCTTGGAAAAAGCAAAAAAATATTTGGACAAAATTTCACAAGAGTAATATATTATTTTATTCTTTGTTTAATTTATCCAGCTCAATATTAAGATTTTCAATTTGGACTTCTAGTTTTTTACGTTCATCTATAACTGTATTGAATGCTTTTTCAAGGGTTTTAATTTTAGCTTCTAAGACTTCTACTTTTGACGCATTGTCAGAGCCGGAAATTGAAGTTTTTTCAAGTTCTCTCCGGTAGGCTTTTATTTTATCTTTTGATGCGTCAAGAAACATATATATAGTGCCTGCCCCTGTAAAAATTCCAGCAAAAAGAATTAGAATTGTATAATAAGAAAGTCTTATTGATTTTACGAAATATCCGCTTGCATCTGTCCATCCGGCTTTTGCCTGTGCATCCAGCAGATTGCTGTAAATGACGTTAAGGGTTACATAATTATTGTGATTTATTATTGTAAAATATATTACGGCAAGTAAAGTTATTATACTTAAGATTAAAAATATTTGTTTCATTTTACACTCTCCTGTTTTTGAAGTATGTAAGAACTTTTGACAATTTACTGTCAGGCTCTATAGTTAATTCAATTATCTCCGGTGAAAACGGTTTTGCAAATTTAAGGTAAAAAGATTGTAAAACTTGTTCATCGGTTTTTACCTTTCCTTCACCTGCACCATAAAGAGTGTCATTGTACACAGGATGTTTTCTAAAACTTGTGTGAACTCTAATTTGATGTGTTCGACCGGTTATTAGGGTTAATTCAACATAGGTAGCTTCATCAAATCTTTCCAGTACATCAATTATTGTTGTACTTGGTTTCCCTTCAGGTATGACCGCCATTTTATGCGGCTTTGTCGGATGCCTGCCTATTGGTTCTTCTATAGTATCCGTATCAAAAGGGTAATTCCCTTTTAATATTGCTCGATATTTTTTTGTAAGTTTATGATTTTTTATCAAATCTGCAAGATATTGGTGTGTTTTGTTGTTTTTTGCAATCATTAAAAGTCCCGAGGTATGTCTGTCTAAGCGGTGGACTATTCCTCTGCGAAATTCTCCGTTTAAATCTGATAAATTTTGTCCGAATTTATACAAAAGTGCGTTTACCAGAGTTCCTGAAGTTTCAAGAGGGGTCGGGTGGGTAAGCATTCCTGAAGGTTTATTTATCACTGCCATGTTTTCATCTTCCCAAACTATTTCCAGTTCAATATTTTCTGGTTCAATTGTTAGCTTTTTTTCAGAAATTAAGTTTTCAAACTCAATTCTGTCTCCTTCTTTCAGAATATATGATGGTTTTTTCCTTGTTTGGTTGATTAAAACCTGTCCATCTTTTATTGCATATTGAATTTTGGAACGTGAAATCCCTTCATATAGTTCTGAGAGGAATAAATCCAGTCTTAATCCTTCAGCATTTTCATCTGCTATAACGAGCATAGATTATCTCCCCTTGTAGAAAAGCAATATTATAACCAGCGCAATAACTCCAATTGTTATAAAAATATCTGCAACGTTAAATATTGGGAAGTTAATAAAATTTAGGTGTATATAATCCCTAACATATCCTAAAACTATTCGTTCATGGCAGTTGCTCATAATACCTGCGCTTAAAAGTGCGATAAATGAAATAGAAATAAAATGAATGTTTCGGATATGATTGTGAACATATATAAAAAGCATCGTTACTGCAACAATAGAAACAATTATTAAAAACTCTCTTGCATTTTGTAAAAGACTAAATGCTGCGCCTGTATTTTTAAGGTAATGAAGATTAAATACAACATTTGAGTAGTGATGACCTGATGTCAGGTTGTCAACAATAAGTTTTGATGAAAATAATGATAGGAATAACCAAAATATAAAACTTGCCGTTAAAAACAGATATTTTGCTATTGTAGTGTTCATTTTAATCCTCTAGTTTAATAAAGTTATTTTTAGGAATTACATTGATTCTTTTCATAACGCAGGCGAGCCCTGCCATATAGATTTGGAAGTTATCTTTACCGGTATTTCTGACTTTTGAAATAGCTAAAGATGCAATTGTGTATTCGTTTAAGTTATGTTTATTCGCGGTAAGTAATCTTTCCAAAATTTGAGATTGAGGGAGTGCTCGTAATTCGCTTTTTGGTGTCTTGGTCGGGTAAGTTACAAGATCATGATCTATTGCACCTATAATGAATGTATCGGAATCTGCATCAACTTTAAGCGTTGAGGTGTAGGTTTCACCGGAACTTACCTGAGCCGGGGCTTGGAGTTCAATACTCATAAATCTTGCATCTCCATAAAGCAGTGAAGATTCGTCTGTCAGTGCTGTTTCACTCGCAATATACCATTTATCATTTACCTTTTCCAGGTGGTAAATTCCTGTTGCCACAGAATGAATTTCTCCAATTATTGGAATGGATTCTATCGTTTCAATCAATGTTCCGTTTGCGGTTTCTTCAACCTGAACGCTGGCGTAATCTCCGTCAATATCAATCGAAAGAATTTTTGTTGTATATGTTATATCTTTACAGGCTTCCCAGGTTGTTTCTATACTTTTAAAGTAAATCTCTTTGTTGAAGCCGTCGTTATTAACGTATTTATCCGAGTAAAATAGAGATAAATTTTTTATATCGTGAGAATTGGCATAATAATTGTGTTTATTCAGCAATTCTTTAATTTGTTTTATATTTTCTTTTTCAATTTTCCTTTGCTCAATGCGGTAGCTTCTGTCAGAAATAATTGAGGCTTCTGATGTAATTATTGCCTGCGGTACTATCAAAGATATTATTAATAATGTATATATAATTTTTCTCATGAAATTAGTATAGCTGAAACTTCTTTAAATTTTAATAGTATAAATAATGTAGATTAATATTTTTTGCAAATTAATCTTAATATAACTTAAAAGTATGTAATTGATTTAAAAAAATCGGGTATATAAAATTTATAACAAATAGTAAATCTTGCGGAGGATATTTTTATATATGGATATTGCAGCACCTTCAGGTATGACATTTGATCTGGTAAGTAAAATAAGAGCTGTTAGTGATATGTGTAAAATCTCTAATATTGAAAAACTGCTTTCCGAATCTTTGGAAAACCTTTCTGAGCAGAATC
Source organism: uncultured bacterium (assembly GCA_902489575.1). Lineage (GTDB taxonomy): Bacteria > Cyanobacteriota > Vampirovibrionia > Gastranaerophilales > Gastranaerophilaceae > Zag111. The sequence goes on along the minus strand of CABUAQ010000029.1, from coordinate 10,569 downwards.
CGGTTAATTATGTTGGAGAACTCAATAAAAACGATATTATGCACTAGCTGAGTGTAAATTATTGTTTAAATAAATGTAGTATATAAATTTTTCGTGCTATCATGGTACTGTTATAGTAAAGGAATATAGACATGGGTTTAACAGTATATTTAGGGATAGACGTAGGTTCGGTTACAACTAAATTAGCTCTAGTTGACCAAACCGGAAAATATGTAGACAGTGTAATGTTGAAGACTGCCGGAAAGCCTGTATTGGCAGTTCAGACAGGTTTGAGTAAATTGTATGAAAAGCGCCTTACGGATTATGATGTGAAAGGTGTTGGTACAACAGGTTCAGGTCGTGCATTAGCAGGTTCACTTGTTGGTGCTGATGTTGTAAAAAATGAAATTACAGCTCACGCTGTTGCGGCAAGTACAAATATTCCGGGTGTTCAAACAATTTTGGAAATAGGCGGACAAGACAGCAAAATTATTATCTTGCGTGACGGTATCGTAACTGACTTTGCTATGAATACTGTATGTGCTGCAGGTACAGGAAGTTTTCTTGATCATCAGGCACAGAGATTGAATGTTCCGATTGAAGAATTTGGTCCTACAGCATTAAAATCAACAAATCCTGCAAGAATTGCCGGTCGCTGTGGTGTTTTTGCAGAAAGTGACTTGATTCATAAACAACAGCTGGGGTATCCTGTAGAAGATTTATTATACGGATTATGTCAGGCCCTTGTAAGAAATTATTTAAGTAACCTTGCTTTAGGTAAAGAATTGCTGCCAACAGTATCATTTCAGGGTGGTGTTGCAACTAACACCGGTATGGTTAAAGCGTTTGAAGAAGCTTTAAATACCAAAATTGTAGTTCCTGAAAACCACCAAACTATGGGTGCTATCGGAGCTGCTTTACTTGCTATGGAAAATCACCAGTTTACGGAAGTTGAAACTAAGTTCAAGGGCTGGAATGTTGCTGATATGCATTTTTCATCCATTACATGTACTTGTACAGGTTGTTCCAATAACTGTGAAGTTATTACAATCGTGGAAGGTGTTAATGAAGTGCAGCATGTTGAAAAAATTAAAGATGTCAAAGGTAATATTATCGCTCGTTGGGGCGGAACATGCGGACGTTGGGACATAAGTTAGGGTAATTTAATGGATTTCGGGCAAAATACTCAAAGAACTTCTATATTAAAGGAGTTGTCCGGTGGTAACGCCGAACTTGGAGAGGCTTTTGCTTATATAATAAATGATATGGTCGTGCAAAGCGGTATAACAAATCCTGAAGCAGAACCATTTGATGTCGTTCCTGATTCCTGGAGAGAACTTGCCAATAAGACGGATAAAACTTCTGAGGATATAAAAAATCTTGATGAAGCTTTTAAAGCTGAAGTATACTCGCTTGCAGAATCTTATTTGCTTTTTATGGCGCGTGAAACCCGTAATCTTACAGGGAAATTGGATTACGCTCAGTATGAAGCTTATATGTTGAAATATCGTTTCGGGCGTTATGATGTTATGCAGAAGCCGGAATATTTGAAGCGGGTTAAGCAGCAAATTAAAAATGCTTTTAATAAAATTTCGGCACATGGAGAATTGTCCGGAGATAATCTGATTGATAAACATGATATGGCGGCATTCATTTATGCAATTTCAACAAAATCAAGAAGAGATAATAATGGTAACTTTTTAGGTTTTGAAATTAATGGACTTATAAAACCTGAAGATTATGCGGTTAACGAAAATAATTTATTTAAAGCTGAGGATAATTTATTTTCAGTAAAATTAAGAATAGCTTATAAGGTATTAAATAATCAGATTTAGGAGTAATTTATGAAAAAGATATTGTTATCTTTATTTTTTGCAGGAATGTTGTTGAATACACAGTCAGCTTTTGGAGTCGAGGATATATACAGTTTAGATGAGGTAGCTCTAAAACAAGAGCTTATCGATAAGCCGTCAAATGAAGCTGACAATTTTGTTGTGAATAAGGTTTTAAATAAAGATGTCGATTTAAAAACTCTTGAAGCTGTCGTGGAATTTGATTGGTTAGATATTACACAAGCTCAGCGTGATGATAATATTGAACATTACAGAAATCTTTTATTTGAAGATAATTCAAGCAGAGTATATTTTACAAAAGATGAATTTAAAAAAGTATTTAAGCCTTATTTCAAGGATAAAGATTTTAAACTTCACTATATGTTGACAAATAACGGTGTCAAGGAAGATGAGGATGCGAAATATTGTGCATTCTATTATAAAAATAAAACTCTTGTTATGTATGCACTTCAGTACAAAAATAATCCCAACAAGGCTTTTTATTATACACCATTTGGTTCTCTTCGCTATACAGATGTTATGTCTGATGAGTATCCCGGCTTTCCTTATAGTTCAATGCAGTATGACAGGAAAGGTCAATTGAAAAGTGCAATATATTTTATCTCAAAAGATTTGCAGTACATGTATGGTCCTGACAAGGAGTTCCAAGGACTATGGTACAAAGATAAAATGTATGATAAAAAAGGAAATCAAGTTTTAACCCGTTCTAATTGGTAAGTATCGAGTTCGGGTAAAAGTGTAAGGTAATTGTTTCCAGTATTTTTAATATTGTCTGCTTATATGTTCGCATTGTCAATTTGTTGTACTTATTTCCAAGGATAGTCTTTTGTAATTTCGAAGCCGGCGCGTTTGATTTTTTCTGCACAACATTCTCCGATTCCTGATTTTGAACAATCTTTGTCTATTTCTGCATCTGTTTTTTGGTAGCAGTAAGGTCTAATACCTCCGCCATCATTTTGAGTTCTTGATAACCAAAATACGTCACGACCGAATTTATTTGGTTCAGCTCCCCCATTAAGATCAACGATTATTTGATACTGTTCTTTTTTGGAGCCAGATGCATTATTAGCCCAGGTTGCTAAAAATATAACGTAGACAAAACCATCAGGTGTGATAAAGGTTGGGCGTAATCGTGTTTCAACAACATGCCAGATACTTGCGCTTCCGTCTGTCTGGGTAAATGGAGTATAAGTTTTATAACCGCATTGTCTAGGATATTTACAGTATGTCAGAGTTTTTATATATGGAGCCCAGTATGTATTAAAATATTCTTCGGAGTCCATATCTTTTGTTTCGCTTGCTAAAAGTTCTCCCAGATCATCATATGATAATCTATATGCTTGGTTTAGTATTGAGATAGCTTTTTGTAGCTGTGTTACAGTTTTATTTTTTTGGTAGTTATTGAGTTCTATACATATAAATAGTATAACAATTTTATCATTATTATTCTATATATGCAACATGTATTTAAAAATAGTCAAATATTATTGGACGCAATATCTAATGTGCTTCGAGAGGAACGGCTGAAATCTGGTAAATCTGCAAGAATGCTTGCTTATGAATATGATTTGCATGTTTCTATGATTAGCAGGGCCGAAAATTCTAAAAATGATATTAAAATTACTTCTATTTATGCTATGTGCGAAGCTTTAAATATTCCTGTGGATGTGTTTTTTAATAAAGTCAAAAACAAACTGCCGCAAGATTTTTCCTTGTTGGATTTATAATTCTTACGGCAGTTTATAAAGTTTTGTTTTTTATTTTGTGACTATAGATAAAATATAATTATCAGTGAAGTATTTATTTGCGACTTCTATTATGTCAGCATCTGTAATACTATTTATTAATTGTTCGTAATTGTCTTTAAATTCATATCCTCTGGTTGATGCTTCGTACCAGCCGATATTAGAAGCTTTATCAAGGTTTGTTTCAAGTCCTATGACGTAGTTTCCTAAAAGTTTTTCTTTGGCATCTCTAAGTTCTTTATCACCTACATATTCTGTTTTTAGTCTTTGAATTTCTTTAAACAAGCCTTGTTTTGCTTTGTCTAAAGTTGCTGGGTTTGTACCGATATAGAGCATAAAACTGCCTCTTAAAACATTTGGAGAATAGCTTGTTCCAAGCTGGTAAGCTAGTCCTTCTTGTTCTCTTAGATCCTTAAACAATCTTGAACTCATACCTGAGCCTAATATTGAGTCAATTATTTGTAAGGTTGCATAATCTTTTTTGTTAAGTACTCCATCTGTTTGCCACCCAAGAATTATCCAGGCTGTTTCTGTATTTTGCATATTGATAACATTAGATCTGGGTGCTGTGATTTTTGAAATTTTGGAGTTGTGCTCGGTATAATCAAATATTTTAGAGTTTTCTTTTTGTATAAATATTTTATTCAATTCCTGAACAGTTTTGTCTTTATCAATATTTCCATTGATTGAAATTATAATATTTTTTGGGTCAAAGATTGTATTATAGTATTCAATCATAGCTGATTTTGTTATATTAGGAATATTTTTCTCCAAAACTTTTGATGAAATTGAATACGGGGTGTTTTTATAAATTAAATCCCGGTATTCTTCTATAGCTTGTTGAATTGCAATATCTTTATTTCTTTTTATAGCACTTAATTTTTCGGATTTAATTTTATCAATTTCAAAGTCATCAAATGTTGCATTATTAACTACTTCATTAAGAAGTTCCAATGTTTTTTCATATTCATCTTTTGTTGTTAAGACAGATATTGAAAACGCATCAGCACTGACAGACGGAGCAATTTGAATTCCGTTATCTTCCAGTACTTGAGAAAGTTCAAGTGAGGTATAATTTTTTGTGCCTTTCATCATAGCGGATGCAGTGAGGTTTGCAGTTCCTTGAATTTTATCTGCAAGCTGTCCGCCTTTTACGTAAATACTCATTGCTATAATATCATTTGAAGTATTGGGAGTGTATAATAAAGTGGCACCGTTTGAAAGCTTATATTTTTGAGTTTCTGTGTTTTCGCTTACAAACTCAGCCGTTCCAGTGTTTTGTGTGATGTTTGCGACAGGAATATCTTTTGCTTTTTCGGGTAATATTATAGAAACAGCACTTTTGTTTATTCCCAAATATTTTTCTGCAACTTTTTTAACATCTTCTTTGGATACGCATTTTATTTTATTCAGATAACTGTCATAGAATTTTATGTCGTTTGTCAGAGCCATTGTGTAGCCAATTTCAGTGGCAATGTTTGTTATGGATTCTCTTGAATAGTGTGTTGTGCGTTCTATAATATTTTTAGCAAGGTTTAATTGTTCATCTGTTATACCTTTAGATTGAATTTTGTTGATTTCTTCAAATATGGTATCTTGAACTTGTTTACATTTCTCAGGTTCAAAGTTTGCGCTTATATAGAAAATTCCATCATCACGCATTGTTGAGTTCCCTGCATTAACAGAAAATGCAAGACGTTTTTTTTCTTTTAATACCTGATTTAATACGGAAGATCTTCCATCTCCCAAAATTGTTGCAAGAACATCAAGAGCATAGGCATCTTTATTTTCAATTGGAGTCCCTCTAAATCCTATGACCATATAACCTGATTCGGTTTTGATATATTCAACTTTTTTTTGTTGTTTTGTGAGCGGGTCTTCCTTTTGATAAATATTTTTTGTTTGTTTTTTTGTTTCTGAATTAAATATTTGTTTAACTCTTTCTACGGCATGCTCCGGATTAACATCTCCTACGATAATTGTTATCATATTAGACGGTGTATAATTTGCGTTATAAAAACTAAGCACTTGATCTCTGGTAATTGTTTCAATTACATCGCTTCTTCCAATAACTTTTCTTTTATATGGGTGAGTTGTATACATCATGGAGTTAAGATTTTCTTGCATGATTCTTGTTGGTGATTTTAAATCTTTATTAATTTCTTCAAGGACGACTTTGCGCTCTTTTTCCATCTCGTTTCTCGGAATTAGCGGGTGCATAATCATATCCCCGTGAAGTTCCATTGCTAAATCAAAATCTTTAGACGGGATTGTTATATAGTAGTGGGTAAAATCTTTACTTGTTGCAGCATTTGTAATTGCACCTTTGGTTTCAAGAATTTTGTCAAATTCTCCGGGTTGAAGATTTTTTGTCCCTTTGAAAAATAAGTGTTCTAAAAAGTGTGCAACTCCGTTATTTGAATCATCTTCATCAATTGAGCCGGTTTTAATCCAGGTATCAATTGTAACAATTGGATTGTTACGAACTTCTTGAACTACTACAGTTTGTCCGTTTTCAAGTTTATACATTTGTGCAGATGCTGCCCAAACTGTATTGGAACAAATTATAATTGCTGCAATTATTAAATATTTTTTCATTGTTAACCACCTTTTTTTAAGATTATATAAATGATAACAATATAATAACATAACCCCACTGGAGGAAATATTATATTGTTGGAATTTCTTGCAAAATGTTTGTGGATTTGAATTTTTTAGGAGACTTCATAATGATATATTCTTTTAATGTTTCAAAAGTTACTGTGCAAACTTTTTCATTTGCTTTTTCTTCGTATTCTCCCTTTTTATCAAAATCGGTGACAGACATTTGTTTAAAAAAGTCTCTTAATTTGTAAGGTAGTTGTTTTTTATTATAATGAACTTTAGATGCACAATCAGAACAAACAATTCCGCCCAATGCCGGAACCAAATACATTGTTTCGTCTTTTACATCACAACGGCAGCAAAGACATTTATCGAATTCTATAGAAAAGCCCGATTCGATCATCATTTTAAGTTGGAATTTTATTACCGCAAGCAGAATTTCAACTTTGTTTGAAGCTTTTGAAATACTGTTTAATGTTTCATACAAGAGGTCATAAATTGCAGCAGAACAAGGATCTTCTTCTATTCCAAAATTATGTACAACTTCAGTTACATACATTGAATAGCAAATTTTATCAATATCCTGTCTTGTTTTGTAAAAAGAATTTAAAACTTCTGCCTGACAAATTGTATCAAGATTTCTCCCTTTATGTAGCATCAAGGTGTTTGCCACAAGCAAATCCATACGGGCACCTAATTTACTTTTAGGTTTTTTAACCCCTTTAGCTACCCCCCTGATTAGTCCCTTTTCTTTTGAATACATGACAATGATTTTATCGGATTCACTTAGGTTATAGGACTTTAAATTAATTGCGTCTGTAATAAAACTGTTTTGCATTCTGATATTTTTTTATTTTTGAGCGCTTGTACCGTGGTAAATACCTCTCATCAGCTGTTCAAGTTCTGATTTGTTATCAGAATATGTAAGAGCTACTTCTTGTGAAATTTTGCCTTCATTATACAATCGGTACAGTGACATGTTCATAGTTGTCATATTATTGAACGAACCTTTTTTAACAAGTTCATAAATTTGTTCAAGTTCATCTTTTAGGATAAAGTCTTTAACTGTTGGTGTTACAACAAGAATTTCTGTTGCCGGCACACGTGCTCCGCCTTCAACCATCGGAACAAGTTTTTGAGAGATAGTTCCTCTTAAAGTGTTGGCAATTTGGCTTCTTACAAACGGACGTTCGTTCGGGTCAAATAAGTTTATGATTCTGGCAACTGTTTGCACAGAATCGTTGGTGTGAATTGTAGACACTACAAGGTGGCCTGTTTCGGCGGCTTTAAGAGCTGATTCAACAGTTTCTCTGTCACGAATTTCACCGATAAATATAACATCCGGATCTTGCCTTAATGCATATTTTACACCATCTGAAAACGACGGAGTATCAATCAATAATTGACGTTGTGAAACAATTGATTTTTTGTTAGAGAAGATAAATTCTACAGGGTCTTCAATTGTTACAATATGTTTAGATGTCGTCGCATTGATGTAATCAATTAGTGATGCAATTGTGGTTGATTTCCCCGAACCTGTAGGGCCGGTTACAAGAACCAGACCGTTATTAAAACTTGCAAATTCTTCCAAGGTTGTCGGTAAGAACAATTCTTTAAACGTTTTTATATAATACGGGATTGCACGAATAACCATGGCTGTTTTACCAAGCTGTCTGCTCATGTTTATACGAAAACGCGAACATCCGGGGATTTCGTAAGAAAAATCGATATCGAAGAATCTTGTAATTCTGTCTTTCAAGTGAGTAGGAGCAACTGTTCTAATAACAAATTCAATATCTTCTGCCGTTAGAGGCGGCAGATTAATTCTCATAATCTGTCCTGATACCCTGATTGCAGGACGTTCTCCTTCACAAATGTGGGCATCAGATGCGCCGACAGACACTGCCTGTCTTAAAAAATCTTCAATATAGAAATCGTTGTTGCTCATAAAATCCTCTTCTTCACCAGACATTATATCATTTTTTTTAGTTTTGCACAACCATATTATTATGTTATCATTCATGTGTTGGAATTATCATGAAATTAGAACTAATCAGGGATATTTTACAGAATAAAAATTTTGTGATGTTTATGGCGTCTATCGTCTTTATGCTTGGTATACTGGTGTGTTTTCACGGGTTTGAAATACTATTTTGTGCAATTTTTACTGTATTGATGGTTCTTTTGTTATATTTGCAGATATTTGGGATAAGAAAAGTTTTAATTTTTACTTTGATTTTTTATAGTGGATTTTTCTTAACATTTTGTAAAATTAAGAATTATGATGATCTGCTTCCTTTAGTACCTGCCGATACGGTTTTGGAGGGTCGAATTGTCAGTGTTCCTTCTGTTACGGATGATGGGAAGGTGAAATTTTTCCTTGCGGCAGATAAAGCTTTTGGTAAGTCGGTTAAAGCTAAAATTTTTATTACTGTTGGTGATGGCGATTCGCTTTCAGGTGAATTGAATATAGGTGAAAAAGTTTCTGTTTCCGGTCGTTTAAGACGTCCGTTTTCGGCAACAAATCCGTCACAGTTTGACTATAGTGCTTATTTGAAAAATTTCAATGTGTTCACGGTAATGTATTCGGATGCTGCTGATGTAAAGATTATGCAAGACAATCCGGAATTTCGCTGGAGGTTTTTGAGAGGGTTAAATAATACAAGAGACAGGGTGTTGAAAGTCCATTCTAAATATTTAAAAAGTCCGAATTTGGAGATTTTAGGTGGAATTGTTTTTGGTGATGATGCAGTTTCTACTCCTGAGTATATTAAAAATTCATTTATTAACTCTGGGTTGTTGCATATTTTGGCTGCGTCAGGAATGAATGTGGCATTCATTTATACTTTTTGGTTTTTTATATTAAAATTTCTAGGAATCCCGTTTAAACCAAGAGTTATTTCCGGTATGTTGGTTGTGATTTTGTACACATTTATGACAGGGTTGGGACCGTCTGTTATACGTGCGGCATTAATGCTGTTGTTTGTTCTTGGCGGCAAGCTTATTGACAGGGATGCTCATAGTGTATCTTTATTATCTTTTGTTGCGGTTTTGATGCTAATTTATAACCCCGCATATATAAATGATGTAAGTTTTCAATTATCATTTCTTGTTACTTTTGGATTATTAACAACTGCTAATATTACAGCCCAAAAACTTGAAAAAATACCTAATTGGATTAAAGTTCCTGTATTAATTCCTCTTGTTGCGCAAATTTGGGTTGCACCGGTTCAAATGTTTTATTTTAATACATTTAGCCTCTATTCGGTATTCGCTAATATTTCCACTGTAAGTTTATTGAGTGTTATAAGTTTTGGTGGGTTTGTAAGTTCGGTTATTGCCATGTTCCAACCTTTTGCAGATACTATCTGTAATATATTTGACTTTTTCCTTAATTACTTATTGAATATTTTGGTATTTGTTTCAAACTTTTTTGCTAATCTTAAATATTCTCTTTTGCAAACTACTCATCCGCATATAATTCAACTTTTGCTGTATTATGCAATGCTTTTGACAGTCACATATTTGGTAAAGTTTAGCAGATATAAACAGGCTGTTATTATAACGGGTATAATTTCAACGGTTCTTTTAGGGACTACAATTAGACCGATTTCACATAAACTGGAGATAATAGCTTTTGATGTTCAAAATGCAGACTCTTTTCTAATAAAAACTCCACAGAATAAATATTTTATGATTGATACAGGTAAATCTCCGTATAATAGCGGAAATTCTCAGGCTAAAATTATCATGCTTAAATATCTGAAAGACCGTGGAATCAAAAATCTTGAAGGCGTTATTGTTACTCACTTTGACAATGATCACGCAGGGGGTGCTGCTGATATTATTTCAGGGACAAGAACAAAAAATTTATATCTGAATTCAAAACAGGCAAATTCTGAAACTTCAAAAAATATTTTTAAAACAGTAGATGCTATTAAGCAAAATGTTGAGATTATTAATGGCGAAAAAGTTATTTATACAGAGGATAATCTTAAAATAAAAGTATATAAAGTAAATTTTAATCGTAAGGATTCTGACAATGATCAATCTATAATAACACTTTTGTCTTATAAGGATTTTGATATGTTGTTTATGGGTGATGCAGGAGTTTACTCTTTTAACAGGATTAAGCAGAATATTCCACCAAATGTTGAAGTTTTGAAAGTTGGACATCATGGTGGTCCGAATGTTGTTGACACTGCAATGGTTGAATATCTTGGAAATCAAGTTTCACTGATTTCAACAGGGGTAAATTATTTCGGGCATCCTAATAAGGGTACCATTGATGTGTTAAGAAACACTGAAATCTTTCGAACTGATATGCTTAATTCAATTAAGATTTCAACTGACGGGGCATCTTATGAAATATTTTCTTATGATACCCA
>CABUAQ010000028.1 GCA_902489575.1 uncultured bacterium | reverse complement strand
AACATTTTTTTATACTAATAACAATTATCTTTACAGCACTAAACACAAATGCACAAACAATTACAGGCGGGATTGAATATAATACAGATTCAGCTCGAGCATACCTATTATATTCAGAAAAACAAACCGTATCTGATGATATTTTAAAATTACACCTTATAGATACAAATAAAGATGAAAATATTACAATGTTATTATCCGGACAGACTGAGCTAAAAGACAGAACTTTAGCTTATTTTTCAGATAGAAGCTATGCAATAAACTATCACGACAACCCTAAATACGTATGGTATTATTGTGCCAATGGAATTTTAACTCATACAGAAATAAAAGAAACCCTAACTTATCCATATAAAACATACAAATATGACACTGATAAAAAACTTATCAATATGAGCCTGAGAGTTTCAAAAAATGAAACATACATATTCACACCTGAAGGTAAACTGATTGCACACTGGATCGGTAAAAACTGTTATGATGAAAACGCTAATATTGTAATGACAAGAGAAATTTTAAATTAGCGAAGACAACACATCATTAAAATTTCTTCAATTTTGCATAAGCGGCATCCATAGCTTTTTTACCGGCTTTACCGAAATCAATAGTATACATGACACTATCTCCGACATTCAACACATCAGTAACATGCCCGATTCCCATTTGTTCATGGAAAACTCTTTGTCCGACATCATAAACATCATCTAATATTGGTGTTTTAGCACGTTCTTGTTTTAATTCTTCTGCTTTTTGTCTTTCAGCTTCAAGACGTTGACGACGTTCTTCAGCCATACGCTTAATTGCATTATCTTTAAAAAATGCAGCAATTTTTTCTTCTTCTTTCTTTTTATTAACAGCAGACTTAACAATCATTGTTCTTTGCGGAGTTCGATTGCTTTGCGGTTTGTTGTAATTAGAATAACCTCTGGACTTTTGAGAAGATGAAGAAGTACTGTTAGCCAAACCCCTTCTTTGCGGAGCTACAAAATTTGCACCAAAACCTGATGAAGGTCTTACGTACCCGTCACTATCAGCTCTTGCAACAGATGAACCATAACCTTTTGAAGATTCTCTGGCTTTTGACACGGCACTTCTAAATGTTGAAGAACTGCTTAAACGTCCTTCTGATTCCATTGATTCAATCAAATTATGCGGAATTTCTTCAATAAACCTTGACGGATTGTAATATCTGTATTCACCCCAAGTTTGACGACGCTTAGCTGAGATTAAATACAATTTTTCTTCGGCACGAGTAATTCCAACATACATCAGCCTGCGTTCTTCTTCAACTTCTGACGGAACTTGAAGCGTTCTTTGACTAGGAAAAATACCCTCATCCATACCGGCAATAAACACAGTCGGAAATTCCAAACCTTTTGCAGCATGGAGGGTCATCATTGTAATATTGTTAGTTTCATCCTCCATTGAATCCAAATCAGATACAAGTGCAACTTGTTGTAAGAATTCACCCAAAAGATTGTCATCTTCTTCCGGCACAAATTCTTCTGCAACGTTGACAAGTTCTTGGAGGTTGTTTATATCATCTTGAAATTCAGGATCTGTGGCAGCTTTTGCTTGTAATTCTGCAAGGTAACCTGATTTTTCAATAACAAGAGTTACAAATTCTTTCAGAGTATAAGAATCTTTTGCCTGTTGAAACTTATAAATAAGATTGGCAAAATCTTTCAATTTTGATTGAGTTTTAGCATTCAAATCAGATTCTTCGCAAATCTTTATAGCCTCAAAAAGACTGATATCTCTTTCATTTGCAAAATCAGAAAGATTTTTAATAGTAGTTTCACCGATTGCACGTTTTGGAATATTTATAACTCTGCGTAAACTTTGAGAATCATCAGTATTGTTAATCAATTTCAAATAACAAATAACCGTCTTAACTTCCGCCCTGTCATAGAACTTTGTTCCCCCGTAAATTCTATAAGGAACACCGGTTGCCATACACGCTTCTTCTAAGGCACGGGACTGATTATTTGTTCTGTATAAAATCGCAAATTTATTGTAATTACCTCCGGCAGTACGCTTTATATTACTTACAATATAATTTGCTTCATCAGCTTCATCATCAGCAACATAGTAACTAAGTTTTTCCCCTTCACCCTTATTTGAATACAAAACTTTATCAACACGTTCATTATTATTTTCAATAATAGCATTTGCCGCATTCAAAATATGTGCAGTTGAACGGTAATTTTGTTCAAGCTTAATAAGTTTTGTCTTAGGATAATCCTTCTGGAAATTCATAATAATAGTAAAATCTGCACCTCGCCAGGAGTAAATAGATTGGTCTACATCCCCAACTACACATAAAGAACGTTCTTGCGGCACATCTTTAGCTAAATTGGTATAAAGCATATTGACAAGCTTATACTGAGCAAGGTTGGTATCTTGATATTCATCAACCATAATATGCTGAAATCTTTCATAATAATGCTTTCTGACTTCTTCATTTTGTTCCAACAGTTTAACAGTAAGCATAAGCATATCGTCAAAATCTATTGCATTATTGTTATTCAAAGATTTTTCATATTCTTCATAAATTGCAGCTATTTTTTGCGATTTAAAATCTCTTGCATACGTTGCAAATGTTGTTGCATCCTGCATTTTATTTTTTGCATTTGAGATTACGGATTTCACCAATTTTGTTTGATAAACCTTGTCATCAAGATTAAGTTTTTTAATCGCTCTTGTAATAATTTGATTTGTATCGGAATCATCATAAATAGTAAAATTTTTATCAAGATGTTTTCCGGTTGCAGTGTTATACTTATCAATATTTTCTCTCAATATTCTTCCGCAAATACCATGGAATGTTCCAACCCACATATATTTAACCGTATCTTCTCCAATTATTTTCCCGATACGTTCTTTCATTTCTTTTGCAGCCTTATTTGTAAATGTTACAGCCAAAATATTACCGGGTCTGACCCCTTGCCTTATCATATAAGCAATTCTTGTTGTAAGAACTTTTGTTTTACCTGATCCTGCACCTGCAAGAATCAAAAGCGGACCCTGCGTTGTCTTAACAGCTTCTTGCTGTTGGTTATTAAGATTTTCTAATAGATTTTCCATGACCTCTTCCCAAATAAAAAAAAATATGCTATAATTAAGCTTAGTTGAAAAATGTAAGAAATGCAATTAGAAGGTAAACAAAAATGACAGAATGTGATATGGATAATTTTTTAAGCTCAGATGATAATAATGCAGATGCTCAAAAGTCTATAGTTGTTCCAATTGATGATGATATGGATACAGTAAAATCAAATACCCCAAATACAGTAGATGAATTAGCAATGGAACTCGCAACCATAAAACAGTCTGCCAAAAAAATCGCTATTATCGGAAGCCGTAATCTTCCTATCACACACCAACAAATGATTGAAACTCTCTCAACCGCACTTGTTATGCAAGGGAATACAATTATCACTTCAGGCGGTTCTTCCGGCACAAATGCCGCAGCTATTCGCGGTGCAATGAAATCTAACCCTGAAAAATTATGTGTAATTCTGCCGCAAACAATTGGTCAGCAACCTTCCGATGTCCAAGATCAATTGATTGGTGTTCCAAATATTATCGAACACGCTGATCGTGCAATGATGACATTGGCTGATGCCTCAAGAGTTTGCAACAGAGAGATTATTGATGAATGTAATCAATTAATTTGTTTCCTTTCTCATACAAGTAAAACTCTTCATAACGCTGTTCAATATGCTGAAGAAGGTCACAAAGTTATTACTGTATTCTACTTAGATTAGATAAGGATTTTTCCTTATGAATGAAATGCTGAAAAAATTAACCGGTAAAAATCCAAAAGATTTTGAACCCGTTGCGTTTAGTGTTATAAATATGCCTGATACAAAACTTTTTAAAGAACTTGTATCTCAGGAAGATTATTTGTTTGATTTTGTAAAACAAAATGTAGCATCCAGGCTAGCTAAAGAGTGCAACAGTTCTAACTACTTAAATTTATTAAACTTCTTAAAATATTATTCTCCGTCTTATGAAGAATTTATCATATCTACATTCGTTAACTTTGCAGATGAAGACTTAACAGATAAGATGCTTGAACTACTTGAATATGGCACAGAAGATGAAAAGACATATTGTGCAAAATTTTTCTCATACATCCAAGACCCACTTGCAGTTGAAATCTTAAAAAAATATGCATACAGTGAAAATGGCTATTTAAGTTCCAATTGTGCATCAGCACTTGCTGCTATGAAAGAATTGTCCTCTTACGAAAAAGCAATTGAAATGCTTGATTCTGATGATGAATTTACTATACTGGACGGAGTCAAATTTCTGGTTGCCTACGGAAATAAAAATGCAGTAGAAAAAATTACTACAGTTATGAAAAAATCTTCAATGTCAGAAAATATCGCAGGAGATTTAACCTATTTATGTGATTTGTTTGAACAATATAAGATAAATCAAACAGATGCACTGTTTGCAGGGAATGCGATAATAAACGGGCTGGGTGAAATATTAAATCTTTCTCTGGTATTTGATTTTCAGCTATATGATTTTATTCAAATGCTTGTCGAAAACCCTAAAACACCGGCAGCAGCTGTAGTGTTAACAAATGCAAAGGACAAATTTGATACACTCACAGAAAATGACGAATACCTGTTTGATGAAACAAAAGATACAAAACAGGAAATTTTAGACATAAAACGATTACTTAAGTCTGTAAACAGTGATGAACTTATACCACTAATAGATGCTGAATTACAACCGAATAGTTTATTCATATATACAGTACTTGATTTTACACAAAATACGGATAAGGTACGCAGACTATTATCTTGTGATAACCAAACAGTAGTTCTAAAATCAATTGAAGTATTAAATCGACTCGATGTGATTTCTGATACAGACAGACAAATCGCCTTAAAATCTGTTACTGATGAGAATATTAGAAGTGTTATAATGGCAATATAGGAGAGTAGCTTATGCATTATATTATTACTAAAGAAAAAAACACAATCCCGCCAGGATACCGGAACCTTACAGAAGAAGAGATAGCTAAAGATTTTTTATCCATAGATGCAGATAAAAGCTATTTCATTACAAAAAATGAGTGGATGCTGAACTTCATAAAACTACTGGGTTCAGATCTACCGGCATTAGAAAAAGAAGGTCCTGATGCTATTATGGGAAAAATCCGGGAGTTATCAGACGAATTCGATAAATATGATTTAGATAACAGCAAATCTATTGATTATATAGAATACAAGAACTTTTTAGCAGACAATATTTACATATCAAATGACTAAAAAATAAAAAAATACCTCTTTGAATAAAGAGGTATTTTTTTTATAAAAAATTGATTAAACTACAGCCTTAACCTTGGCTGCTCTTCTTTCTTCCCAAAAATCAACAAGCATACTACAGAAGAAAATACTTGAATAAGTCCCGACAACAACTCCAAGCATCATAGCAAGCACAAAATCTCTTGTAGTAACACCGCCGAAGAAATATAAAGCGGCAAGGGTGATAAATACAGTTAATGAAGTGTTAATACTTCTCGCCAATGTTTGATTAACAGAAGCATCGACAATTTCACCAAATGACATTTTTTTACCGTAATATCTTAAGTTTTCTCTAATTCTATCGAAAGTTACGATTGTATCGTTGATTGAAAAACCAATAATTGTCAGTATTGCAGTAAGAAACAATCCGTCAATTTGGACATCACAAAAAATACCCAAAATAGAAAATACACCAACAACAAACAATACATCATGCACAAGCCCCAAAATTGCAGCCAGAGCATAATCAAATTTAAATCGTAACGAAATATAAATAATCATACCGATAATTGCCAAAGCAAGAGCAATCAAGGACATTTTGAACAATTCTTTACCCAAAGTAGCACCGACTGAACTTATCTGAATAAGTTCTGAATTCTTATATTCTTTTTGTATAACACCTGTAATCTGATCTGTCTCATCAGATCCTTCATCAATAAATTTTGTTCTAATAGAAATAATAGATTTGATATTATTATTTTCTGCTGTCGGATTAACATTCAAAACCTGTATATAAGGATTTTGAATCCCAATATTATCCAAATCTTCTCTTGTTTTAGCAACATCATCACTTGAAACAGCTTCCGCTACCCCATACTGCAATATTGTACCGCCGGTGTAATCAATGCCGACTTTTACCGGAGAATGAGTTGGATATGTAATCATAGAGTATACCATAGCACATATTCCCGGTAACAACAAAATTGCAGACAGAATCATCCAAAGAATTCTGTATTTTACAACATGTACTGTTCTATTAAAATTAAACATTTTAGTTTTACCTCATACTTTCTTAGTCTAAAATACCAAAACGAGCTTTTTCACGTTTTGTTTCCGTAGCCTCATAACTTTGTCCAATTTCACCTTTAGAAAGCCCGAATAGAGCCGGATATTTCAATTCACCGGTACCAAAAATCAAGTGCATAAAGTTTTTAGTAACAGTAATCGCAGTAAACATTGACACCATTACCCCTAACGCCAAAGTAAGTGCAAAACCCTTTACAACGCTTGTTCCAAGGAAGTACAAAATAACACAGGCTAAAACTGTTGTCATATTTGAATCAAAAATACTTGTAAATGCTCTGTCAAAACCGGAATTGATAGCTGTAAACAAATTTCTTCCGGCTCTCAGTTCTTCTTTTGTTCTTTCGAAAATCAAGATATTAGCATCAACTGCCATACCAACAGAAAGAATAAAACCTGCAATACCTGCAAGAGTCAAAGTTACAGGAATAATTTTGAATAACGAAAATAATATTAACGCATATATACATAACGCAACATCAGCAATAAAACCGGGTAACCTGTAGTAAAAAATCATAAATAACATTACAAGACCAACGCCCAGCAACCCTGCGAATTTTGATTTTTCTATACTATCAGCACCCAAAGTAGGACCCACAGTATTCTCTTGAATAATTTCAGACGGCACAGGTAAAGCACCTGCGTTTAACAAATTAACCATTTTTTCAGCTTCTTCATATTTAAACCCTGAACTTCCGCCTGAAATTTCAGCTCTACCACCATAAATAGGTTCTCTAATAACAGGAGCAGAAATTTCTTCTCCGTCAAAAAAGATTGCCATCTGCTGTCCGACAAGCTGCTGGGTTAATTCTCCGAACTTAGTAGCTCCCTTGCCGTTAAACTCTAATGATACAGTCCATTGTCCGGTTTGATCAGAACCAATTGAAGCTGATTTTAAGTCTTCACCGGTCAAGCCAGTTGGTTCCCACATAAACATACCTTGTTCATCTCTTTTTGGTTGTTTGTTATTATCAAATACCGGCTGCTTGAATTCCAATTGAGCAGTTTTGCCCAAAAAAGCTTCTGCTTCTTTTAAATCAGTTACATTTGGAATTTCGACAATTAATCTTTTATCACCCACCTGGGCAACACTTGTTTCTGAAACACCGAGTTTATTTACACGGCTTTCGATTGCATACTGCAAACGACTCATAACTTCAGGAGTAATTTTCCTGACAGAATCAGTAGTACGTGCTTCAAGCATAATTCTTGAACCACCTACCAAATCTAATCCCAGTTTTGTAGGTTTTTTGTAGATTGTAAAAACACAAGCAATTGCAATTGCTACAATAACCCAAAACATAATAAGTTTGTTTTTCAATTTTTTACCCTCTTTATATATAACTATAAACTGTTTTCTGATTATAATACTTCAAACCAGACGAAAAAGAACTAGCCTTCGTCGCTTAATTCTGATTTAACGGTATCAATTATTTTAAGTAATGAAATTTTCTCTTCATCAGTTAATTTTGCTAAAGGTTTTCTTACATAATCTTCAATAAGTCCTTTATATGCCAGTGCAGCCTTTACCGGAACCGGATTCGGCGCCATAAACAATTTTCTAAATACCGGATACAAAGTTTTATGCATATTTCTTGCCGCAATAAGTTCCCCTGATTTAAAATTTCTAATCATAGACTTAATTTCAGAGCCAAAAAGATGTGAAGCAACAGAAATAACTCCATGAGCACCAAGTGCAAGCATCGGCAAAGTCAAACTGTCATCTCCGGAATAAACAACAAAATCAGCAGGACATAACATCTTATATTCGGTAAGTTGATCCATATCTCCAAAACTTTGTTTTAAACCCACGATATTATGATATTTTTCAGCAAGATGAGCAACCGTTTCCGGTAACATATTTACCCCCGTTCTGGATGGAATATTGTATAGAATTATCGGAAGATTAGTTGATTCTGCAACAGCTGAAAAATGCTCAATCATTCCTCTTTGATTTGGCTTGTTATAATATGGAACAACAGACAAAATAGCATCTACTTCTTCTTTCTGAGCGAGTTTTGAATATTCGATTGCTGAAGCTGTAGAATTTGAACCGGCACCTAAAATAATTTTGGCCCTGTTGGCTGCAGCTCTTTTTACAGTACTAACAAGCTCAAGTTCTTCTTCGTGAGTCAAAGTAGGAGATTCTCCGGTGGTACCCGCAACTAACAGTGCATCACTCCCCGAATCTATTAAATATTTAGTAAGCAACTCTACTTTATCATAATCAATAGCACCTGACCTGGTCATAGGTGTAACCATTGCAGTAATAACCTCTCCGCAATCAAATCTTAAAGCCATATAAATATCCTCTGTTCCCTAATTAACACAGATATTATATTACAAAAAAAATATTGTTGCATGTATATTAAGATATTTAATTATTAAGCGATAAATTTTTATTTTAAAATATTTTGTGCTAAAATTCAGGATATGAACTGGAAAGATTTACCGAAAAAGAAACGTCTATATGTACTGGTACTCCTCACATTAGGAGGAATCCTTGCCTGGGCATTTATTACCGCGGGAATTATAACACATGATTTCAACAGAAAACAACTTGCAAGCCAGGGGGATGAACAGGAAGCCATTGTTCAGGGTATCATTTTGACAGAAACAAAAGATGATCAAAAATACTGGGAAATCTATGGTGAAACCGGCAAATGGGACAGTTCAAAAGGTTACGCCCAATTAGATAAAGTTATAGGTAATTTTTATAAAGATAACGAAGTTTCTATGAGCTTTGAATCATCCAAAGGTACATATAATTCAAAAAAAGGCGATATTGTATTGTATAAAGATACCTTTATCGCACTGAAAGACGGAATTACACTTAATGCAGACAAACTGCACTGGTACGATTCCCATTCCCCGATTGTTGCAGAAGGCAATATAAAAATCAAAAAAGGTAAAGAACTTTTATCAACCGCGGATAAAATTGTTATCAGCCCGGATTACGACAGTTTTACAATTAGCGGAAACACTGTTTCAAAAGTTTATGAGGACAAAAAGTAGTATGAAAAAAATATTAACAGCAGCCATATCAGTTTTATTAATATCAGGCTTGATGGTTCAAGCATCTGATTTGGTTATTGAATCAAAAACCCAAACATTTAACGAAGCAGATAATAAAATTAAATTTAACGGAAATGTAAAAGTAACCGTTGATGATTTAAAAGTTGTCGGGGATTCCGCAGATGTAAATATGACAGGAGATCAAAAACTTGATACCGCCACTTTTTATGACAAACCTTACGCTTTTGAAGTAAAAAAGAATAAAAAGAGAGAAGTTAAGGCAAATATCTTAAAAGTATCACTTATCACAAAAATCATACGTGCAGAAGGGGATACCCAATCAGTTGTTTTTGAAGGAAAGACTCCGGTTGTGGTAATTAACGCGGATGTTCAGGAATATGATACAAAAACCGGCGTTATGACCGCAACTGGTGCAGTTACAATGAAGTACAAAGAAATTGAAACATTTTCTAATCGTGCAGAAATCACAACTGATAAAAATGGTGATTTAAAGCGACTTGTTTTGATTGGTAACGCAAAAGTTAAACAGGAAAATAACGAATCTTATGCAGACAAATTTATATATGAAACACTTAGCGGAAATCTTACCGCTCACGGGAATACAACATCAAATGCAATTATGGATGATGGTTCAAAGCTTGTACTAAAATCAACATATCAGGAATACAACCAAAAAAAATCAATATTTAATGCAAGCGGAAATGTAAGAATTTGGTATCAAGATTACTATGCAGCAGGTCCAAAGGTTACGTTGTACCCGTCTCCCGGTTCTACAAAACCTAACGAAGCATACTTTACGGGCAGATCAAGCATAACTCAGGGAGTAAGAACAATTTACGCCGATAAAATAAAAATGACAATGAAACCAAAGAGCTTTAATGCTGACGGCAACACAAGGACCGTTATTAAAAATATCGGCTCGGGTTCTGATGATAATGTAACACTGGGATTATAATAATGAAAGAAAAAATTGATAAAGCAATAGAGTGTTTTAAAAAACAAGACTGGAACGGAGCAATTGATTCATTCACTTCAATCATAGAAGTTGAACCTGACAATGCCGAAATTTACAACAATTTAGGATTATGCTATACCAATACAGGAGATGAAGAAAAAGCCGAAAAAAATTATCTTAAATGTATTGAACTTAATCCCCAAATTCCGCAATGTTATATCAACCTTGCTGATTTATATTATAAACAAGCAAGACTTGGAGAAGGAATCAATATTCTGTCATACGCTGTTGATATGATGCCTGAGGATTTAGTTTTCAGACACTATCTTGCAAGATTTTATATGGAAGATGCAAAACTTGATTTAGCCATAGACGAGCTGATCTATGTTCTTGAAAAACAACCGGATAATTATGATGCATATTACGATTTAGCAAAAGTTTATTTTGAATTCGGCAATTATGATTCTGCAATAGAAAATTTTGAAAACGTATTAGAATACAAAGATGATAATGAATGGATTTATTACTACCTTGCAGAAGCATATCAGGCAAATGATGAAATTGATAAAGCTATATCGAATTTCCTAAAAGCAATTGCAACAAATAACAAATTCCCCATGGCTTATAAAAAAGTTGCAATACTCTTTATGGCAAGAGGGGATTACGCTGATGCTATTGAATATTTAGAAGATTATTTAAATCTTGATATTCCGCAGGAAGAAAAAGATAACGTAAATAAACTTATCGAAAATATAAAAAAGAAAATCAAAATTTAGGAGCAGCAATTTATAATGAAAAGAAAATATTGGATTGCATTTTCTTCTATTGAACAGATAGACAGCAGATTTGTTCAGAAATTATATAATCATTTTGGAGATATTGAGAAAGCATTCAATGCTTCTATAAACGACTTAAAAGAAATCGAAGGATTAAGTATAAAAAAAAGTGAAAATTTTATCAAATACAGAGATAAAATTGATATTGACAGAACATTTACCGAAGTCGAAACAAGAGGGATTAATTTTTTAACACTAGATGATGAAAATTATCCCAAAATGCTTAAAAATATAGAAAATCCGCCTGCTGTTTTATACTATAAAGGGAAATTGTTTGAATGCAATCTTGATAAAACACTGGCGGTAGTAGGCTCTAGACGTGCAAGCCAAAACGGCAGGGAAGACTTAAGGAAAATAATATCGGGATTAGGAAACACTGATATTTGTATTGTTTCAGGCTTAGCCTCAGGAATTGATACAGTTGCCCATACCTCAGCTATTGAAAACAATATAAAAACAATCGGTGTTATTGCAAGCGGTTTTGACTATACATATCCTGCAAGCAACAAAACCCTTTATCAAAATATTGAAAACGGGTATGGAGCAGTATTAACAGAATACTACCCGACATTTGAACCTGTAAAATTCAGATTTCCGCAACGAAACCGCATTGTATCAGGATTGTCTTACGGCACGGTTGTGTGTGAAGCTTCCTTAAAAAGCGGAGCACTTATTACAGCAAATCTTACACTGGAGCAAGGCAGAGAATTGATGTGTATCCCAGGACTAATATCAAATCCGAATACACAGGGCATTTATAAATTATTAAAAAATGGAGCAACTCTTGTAACTGAAAGCAATGACATTTTGAATGCACTGAACTGGGAAATAAAACAAGATACATCAGGCGAACAATTGACTCTGCCAATGCTTACCGCGGAAGAAGAAAAAATATATAACAGCCTCGAAATAGAAGAAAAAGGTGTTGATGAATTAATGAATTTAACAAAGCTGTCAATTGAAGATATGCTAATGAACTTGACAACATTAGAGCTTAAGGGCATAATAAAACAATGCAGCGGGGATAGATATAAAAGGGTATAAAAAATAAATGGCAGAAACTAAGAGTAAGAGCAAAAGTAAAGAGAAATCGTTAGTAATAGTCGAATCACCGGCAAAATCAAAAACTATAAAAAAAATTCTTGGGAACGAGTTCCAAATCGAAGCGAGCTACGGACACATAAGAAACTTGCCGACAAAGGATTCTGCGACCCAGAACCTTGGATTTGATGTTAATAACAATTTTGAACCAAAGTTTGAAATAATCCCCGGGAAACAACAGGTTGTAAAAAAATTAAACGAACTTGCTAAAAAAGTTGATAAAATATATCTTGCTTCCGACCCCGACCGTGAAGGAGAGGCGATAGCATGGCATGTCAGACAAGTACTAAAAGTTCCTGATGATAAAATTTACAGAATTGTGTTTAACGAAATTACCCCTAAAGCAGTTAAACATTCTGTAGAAAATCCTCGCACAATTGATATGGATATGGTTCAAGCACAACAAACAAGGCAAATATTAGATAAACTTGTAGGGTTTAAATTAAGTCCGGTCTTGTGGAAACAAATCGGGAATAGAAATCTTTCCGCAGGCAGAGTTCAATCGGTTGCGCTCAGAATGATTTGTGAAAGAGAAGAGGAAATCGAAGCATTCATTCCGCAAGAATACTGGTCAATCCACGCAAATTTAGATAAAGACGGCAAGGTTTTTGAAGCCGAACTTGCAAAAATCAAAAGCAAGGCAATAGAAAAAACTGTTAAAAATAAAGAAGAAGCAGATAAAATTGTAGAGTATCTGACAAATCCGCAAACTCAATATGAAGTGTCAAAAGTTACCCAAAAATCGACCAAACGTAAACCAACAGCTCCGTTTATTACTTCAACAATGCAGCGTGCCGCTTCTTCCAAACTAGGTTTTGGAGTTTCCAAAACAATGCAGGTTGCCCAAAAACTGTACGAAGGCATCGAAATAGACGGAACCCCTGTCGGTTTGATTACGTACATGAGAACAGATTCCGTAAGAATTTCAGATGATGCACAGGATATGGCACACGATTTTATTTTGAAAAATTACGGCGAGAAGTATTATCCTGAAAAACCTAATATTTACGTGAAAGGGAAGCAGAACGTACAAGATGCTCACGAAGCAATCCGTCCGTCATACCCTGAAAGAACACCTGAAAGTATTAAGCAATACCTTGATAACGATCAGTATAAATTATACAAACTTATATGGGAAAAATTTATGTCATCTCAAATGGCGCCTGCTGAAATTGCAAATAAATCAATTGAAATCACTTCCGGCGACTATACCCTGAGAGCAGGAACAAGTAAAATAACATTTGACGGTTTCTTAACTTTATACAATGACGCAGAAGAAGACGAAGAAAAAACATCCGATGCAAAAATCCCTGATCTTGAAAAAGGAGATAAAGTTGTATGTAAAAAAATCACACCAAAACAACACTTTACCCAGCCGCCTCCAAGGTACAACGAAGCATCGTTAGTTAAAGCACTGGAAGAATACGGAATCGGACGCCCGTCAACTTATGCGACAATTATTACAGTTATTCAAACCAGAAAATACGTTGAGAAAAAAGATAAGGCTCTTCACCCGACATTACTTGGCAAGACAGTTTCAAAGCAGCTTGTAACTCAATTTTCAGACATTATGGATTACAAATTCACCGCAGGAATGGAAGAAAAGCTTGATAAAATTGCAGAAAAACAAGCCATCTGGGTAAAAGTTTTGCAAGATTTTTATGCTCCGTTTATGGAAGAAGTTAATACCGTAATGAAAACAGCTCAAAAAGTAACTATAGAAACTAAAATTACCTGCCCGAACTGCGGCAAACCAATGGTTTTACGCACAAGCAAAACCGGTTCACAATTTTTAGGCTGCTCAGGGTATCCGGATTGTAAAACTGCAATGTCCATAAATGTTATGCAGGAAATGGAAGGTGCAAATGAAGAAGGAGCAGCAAACAAACCTGTAGAAGTTTGTGAAGAGAAATGCGAAAAATGCAATTCAGATATGATATTCAAAACAGGGCCATACGGGAAGTACATGGAATGTACAAACCCAGATTGCAAACACCGCAAACCTTACAGAAAATCCACAGGAGTAAAATGTCCAAAATGTAACGAAGGAACAATAGTTGAACGCAAATCAAAACGCGGTACAGTATTTTACGGCTGTGACAGATATCCCGACTGTGATTTTGTCTTATGGAATGAACCAACAGGCGAAACTTGTCCTGAATGCGGCAATCTTTTAGTAAAAAAGGTACTTAAAAAAGGTACAGTTATTTCATGTTCTAATATAAAGTGCAGATACAAAAAAGAAGATACATCACCTGCAGAAGAAGATAATTTAACTGCAGCAGAAAATTAAACAAAACAAAAATAAAGGAAATAAATTATGGCTGTAAACAAGGAATTATTAGCACGCTATAAAGAACTAAAAGCACTGGGAATAAATGTCTCCTTGGCTGAGTTAAAATCTCAAATGGAATCCGAAGCATCTGAGAAAAATACAACTTTATGTGCCCCATTACCGCCTCCGCAGGAAACGGAACAACCAATTCAACAACCGCCGCATTTTCAACAACAACAAACGGTGCAGGTGCAATGGAATAAACAGGAAGAAGAGTTTTCACAACCACAATTGGAAACGACACTACCTACAGAGCCGGCATCAGCACAAAACAACGGTCAAACAGATTCTCCTGCATTTGTAAGCAGTTTTACACACGGATTTATGCCGGTCCAAACTCAAAAACAACAGCCAACAAATTTCACTGGAGAAATCCAGATTCAACAACCTGAACAAAACTGGGGTTTTCAGTCCGCCCCGTCATTATCCACACCATCTATTGAAAGTTATTCTCAAGCTCAACAGTTACAGACAGACTCTCACAAAAAATATACAGGAAACATCACTGAACAAATAATTCAATCTATAAATACGCAATCTAAAACTGCGGATAAATACTGCCTTATCGGATATCCATTGGGACATTCGCTTTCAACATATATTCACAACGCTGGCTTCAAAAGCCTCGGCTTAAATTATACGTATGAAATTCTTGAAACTCCTACAGACACTTTGGTTGACAGAATTAAATATCTAAAACACAATAATTTTGCAGGTTTTAATGTTACAATTCCGTTAAAACTTCCTGTTACTCTGTTTTTGGACGAAATTGATACCTCAGCTGATATTGTAGGTGCAGTAAACACAGTCGTCATACGGCCTGATAAGACCCTCAAAGGGTACAACACTGATGTCATAGGATTTTATAATGCAATTCCAAAAGATTTTACCATTGCAGGAAAAACAGCAGGTGTTCTTGGTACAGGCGGAGCTGCAAGAGCTGCGATTACTGCACTTGCCCAAAATCAGGCAAAACATATTAAAATCTATACGAGAAACGTTCCAAACTCTATCGAATTGCTAAACTTTTTACGCTCAAAATTTCCATCTACAGAATTTAATGCATTTCAAATTGAACATATTAGGGATTTATCGGACATAAAATTATTAGTAAATACAACACCAATAGGCATGCAAGGGCGAGGCGCAGATTATACCCCTGTTGAAGAAGAACAACTTAGAACACTTGAACACGAAGCAATAGTATATGATGTCATTTACAACCCTAAAAAGACAGTACTGTTAAAACTTGCCCAGAAAAACGGCTACCGCACAATAAACGGAGTTGACATGTTCATACACCAGGCTGTTGCAGCTCAACAAATCTGGACAGGCAGAACTCCTGATTTTAAAGATATGAAAATCGCAGCACTGGAAAACCTATAAGTTCCTAATACTTAGCCATGATTTGTTTAGATATAATAGTCATGTTTTTTGCTATTTCAACAGACCATTTTGAATTTACAGGACTATATTTTTTGTTTATAGCAGAAATTGTTTCTAAATTATTTTTAGATATATAATTTTGTTTTAGATTATTCCCCAGCTTATCCAGACATTGCGAATAACTTTTTGAGGTCCTATCGCCTGTGCCAAAAATACTATATTGATTTTTTTGAGGTTTTTTACCATAGCCTGACTCAAGTCTTGCAATTGCCATTAAAAATATAGCATTAATTCCATATTTTTTCTGTGCATCAAGAAACATCTGCCCTTGACCTTCAAGCTTAGTACCTTTAAGGCATCTATTTAAATCTTCAGCATTACCATTAAAAAGTTCTTTTGTTACATTGAATTTATTTGTATATAAATTTTGACAATTAGGTTTTGTTGGAAGATTAACTTTATCCGGTTCTTGCAAATTTTCAACACCAAAATTACACCACTTTAAAAAGCTATTATCATAATTCAACTTTTGCCAATCAAATAACAAATTTACTTTATTATTACTTAAAACAGATTTAAGACATGGCGAAAAATCACTTCCGGAATTATTAAAATTGCCAAACAAATTAGTATTACCAATGGGCATTTATACCTCCATCTCTTTTATATATAATATAAAAAGTTTTGAGGACTAAAATTGCCATACAGCCGAATAATATAAATTAATGTAAAAGATGTTTCCCCAACTTATCAATTGTTTGTAAATCATCTTTTGGCTCTTTACCAACAGTAGTGAGGTAATTCCCGATTAAAATACCCTCAACACAAGTTTTTAAAGCCAATTCCTGATTAGCCTGAGATAACCTCATGCGCCCCCCGCAAAAACGTACAACTGATTTTGGATTAGCAATTTTGAATACAGCCATTGCTCTTAAAACATTTTCCTCATCAATCTTATCATGATAATTTTCAAACGGAGTTTCCGGTATAGGCATCAAAATATTTATCGGTATAGAATCAGGTTCAATTTCAGCTAATTCCATAGCCATTTCAACCCTTTGTTCAACACTTTCTCCCATACCTAAAATTACACCGCAGCAAAGCTCCATACCATATTTTTTAACAAGTTTACAAGTATTTATACGGTCTTCAAAACTATGAGTAGTACAAACCTCAGGGTAATATGAACGGCAAGTATTAATATTGTGGTGAAACCTTTTCAATCCGGTATCAGCAAGCTGTTTTGCCTGTTCTTCGTCTAAAATACCGATAGAAGCACAGGATTTCAAGCCGCCCAACTTATTAATTTGTTTAATCATCTCCAGCTCTGTTTGGAAATCTCTACCCTCATCCGGAGTTTTACCGCTGGTAACAATTGCAAAACGGGAAACACCATTTGCTTTTGCTTCTTTAGCAACTTTAACAACCTCAGAAACCTCTACTAATGGATATGATTCAATATTTGTACAATAATGTGAACTTTGAGCACAGTACTTACAATTTTGAGAACATTTACCGTTTCTTGCATTAATTAACGAACAGAATTCAACATTATCAGACATATATTTTGAAGATTCTGCCAATAACTCATCTAATGGAAGATTATATAAATTTAATAATTCACCTTTTGTATATATTTTTTTATCAACAATACTGCTCATATCCCACAATCCTTTTCCTATAAATGTATATAAACAAATTTTATTGCCAAAATATCACCATGTCAAATAAAACTTATCATGTTAAAATAAAATCACAAGGAGAAAATATGGCAGGAATTTTAAATATACAACTAAAACAATCGGGAAAAAAGATATTAATTTAAAAAAAGTAGAACATTATATAAAAAAAAATTCTGATAAAAAACTTGATCTTGTTGTTATACCGGAATTTTTTTCAACCGGAGTAGATCATACAAGTTTTCTTAATTCACCTGAAGACACAACCGGCGGAGCTGTAATTGGATTTATTCAAAACCTTGCCAAAACTTATAATACAAATATTATAGCAGGAACAGTTATTGAAAAAGATGGCGAAAAACTGTATAACACATCTTTTGCAATTAACCGTGAAGGCAAAATAATTGCCAAGTATCGTAAAATTCACTTATATAATTATTTGGGTGGAACAGAAGGAGAAAGGATTACTCCGGGGCATGAGTATATAATTGCAGATTTTGACTTTGCAAAAGTTGGAATTGCAATATGCTATGACATAAGATACCCGCAGCACTATAGAAAACTTGCCCGAATGGGAGCTGAAATAATTGTCCTGCCAACAGCCTGGATAGTGCCAACCGAAATCTATAAAAACCCGCAAACTCGTAAACAGGCGCAAGATATGTGGATTGCCATAAACAGAACCCGAGCATATGACAATATGGTTTACATAGTTAGTTCAAATCATACGGGTATGATCAATGAAAATATAAGCGGACTTGGAGAATCGTTAATTATATCACCTACCGCAGAAATTTATGCTAATGCACAAGATGAACAGTGCGGGGTATATGCAGAAATAGATCTTGAAGGCGGCAAACACCTTAGAAGTCTCTACCCAATAACTTCAATTGAATAGAGTTATTCAATAAATAATATATCGATTGCCACCTTTCCTATGCAATATGATAAGATAATACAATAAACTAATTGTTCCTTCACCAAACCAGATAAGTTATTTTATTGCAAGACTGATGAATGATGATTCAAAATAAACAGCCGGCAGATACAATGTACCTGCCGGCTGTTAAAGTCTACTAACTTTCATTAGTCAAAAACATAACTGATAACTGCAGCTTCTCTTGCTTGCTTAATTGCTTTAGCAATCATTCTTTGGTGCGCTGCACAGTTACCTGTAATTCTGCGAGGAATAATTTTTCCAGCTTCAGTTAGGTATCTTTTTAATTTTGCAGCATCTTTGTAGTCAATTGATTCGATTTTGTCAGCACAAAGACTGCAATTTTTACGTTTTTTCTTATCTTCTTGTCTTGCCATTTTTCTAATTTGCCTTTCTAGCCTTATATTTACCACAATAAATTTTAAATTTTTTGCTCTGACACCAGCTTGCACCTGCAAATTTATTCAAAATTCACACCGCCTGCTTACGCATTTAGAACGGAACTTCTTCGTCATCCATCAAAACATCCGTATTAGCTTCCGGAGACACTTCTATATCTCCAAATGTTAAGATATCGCCGTCATCACCGGTTTCTACAGCATCTGATCCTGCATTCATAAGCTCAATAGTCGCAGCCTCAATTTCAAACACTTTTTTCTCAGTACCATCGTCCATTTTACTAATACCATTTTGTAATCTGCCTTCAACCAAAACCTTTTGATTCTTGGAAAGCCTTGATACAACTTCTTCCAGTGCTTGACGTTTTGATATAACTCTAACAAGGGTTTCTTCGCCTGTACCAACATTCAACACAAATGATGATACCGCAACATTGTTTGATGTGAAACCTGTTTTTGGCGTTTTATAAACTATACCTGTAACTACTGCTTTTGCTAATGTCATTTTGTCTTCCTTAATTTAGATAATATACCTTGCTTTTTGCAATAAAATCACAAACAAACTAAACAGAAGCTTTTGCTGAAACTTCCATAAACATAATTCTTAAGATATTGTCATTTAATTTCAATTGTCTTTTGAATTCAGCAATTTTATCAGCAGGCAAAGCTAAAACGGTAGTAGCAAAGAAACCATCTCTGAAGTTTTGGATTTCGTATGCTAATTTTTTTCTTCCGCCCTTATCAGTAGAAATTACATTTCCGCCAAATTCAACAATTGTTGAATTAATTTTTTCGATAATTTTGTCAACTTCTTCAGCATCTAAATTCGGCTTGAATATAGTCATCAATTCATAATTTTTCATTTAATATTCTCCTTTTTACTATTTTTCTAGTGTATAGTCCGATTTTACCATGAAAAAACTTATTATTACAATATGTAATCTGCAACAAAACTATATTGAGCAGGTCCGCAAAGATAAATATCTTTATTAGGATTTTCGCTTGTTCCGCACCATTCAACGTTTACAGCCCCGCCTAGAAGATTCACTTTAACAGTTTGTTCTGTTAAGTTATTTAAAACACAAGCAACTACACTCGCACAAGCACCGGTTCCGCAGGCTAAAGTTATACCGCATCCTCGTTCATATACACGCATTTCAATTTCACTTTTCGAAAGGACTCTCACGAACTCGGTATTCGTTTTTTCAGGGAAATACGGATGAACTTCTATATCCGGACCATAAGTTTTTGCAAGAGACATAGGGTCATCCTGAGTAAAAATAATACAATGAGGATTACCCATAGAAACAGGAGTTATCTCAAATTCTTTACCTTTAATATGAATAACGCGTTCACCCTTAAACGGAATTTTGATTTCTTCTAAAACCGGAGTACCCATATTGACTCTTACTGTACCGTCCTCTTTAATCTCAGGTTTAATAATCCCTGCAAGAGTTTTTACGGAGAAATCTTTTTTATTAACAAACTTTTTATCATAAACATACCTGGCAAAACACCGCATACCGTTACCACACATCTGAGCAGTTGTACCATCTGAATTATAAAAATACCATGCAATATCAGTTTCATCATTTTGCTTTGTGTCAGGAATAATCAT
>CABUAQ010000027.1 GCA_902489575.1 uncultured bacterium | reverse complement strand
ATTTAGTTAATTATTTTGGGTTTAATATTCATATCTACTAGTATATGAGGATTAAAATTTGAACATAAATAATTACAATAATAGCGCATAAACCCCGAATAACATCTGTCAACTAGCAAAAAATCATTCATATAGTTGACAGATTTTTGAAAAAATAGTAATATAATCGATATGTAAAGCGTATGTTATAGTTTAAATTTTATTTGAAAGAAAGGTGAAAAGATTATGACAAAAAGATTCGGTTTTACTTTGGCGGAAGTTTTGATCACATTAGGTATTATTGGTGTAGTTGCCGCTATGACTATTCCGACATTGATTGCAAACACTAACGGCGCAAAATACCGTTCACAATTTAAAAAGACAATTTCAACATTGAACCAGGCAGGTTTGATGTCACAGGCTCAATATGACTTTGACTATGCCGGTACAACTGAAGATTGTGATCCAGACCAAACAAACGGTGCTTCAGAACACCCTGAAGAAGTTATGACATTCTGTGCTATTTTGAACGGTACTTTAACCGGTCAAACTTACCAGGGTGTAGTTTCTAACTTAAAACGTAATGCTAACGGACAACAGGTTGATTATGAAATAGTAAAACCAGCTAACTTTGGCAACACAATTCCGGATACGTACACAGATTGGATCGCTTACACATTAGCTGATGGTTCTATTGTTGCATTCCACCCTAACGCTAAAGGTTGCGAATTGCCTATCGGTACTCAGATGACTGATACAATTATTTCTACAGGTGCATTAAAAGAATGT
This sequence comes from uncultured bacterium, assembly GCA_902489575.1. Taxonomy (GTDB): domain Bacteria; phylum Cyanobacteriota; class Vampirovibrionia; order Gastranaerophilales; family Gastranaerophilaceae; genus Zag111. Next base: position 19,928 of record CABUAQ010000027.1, on the reverse strand, counting down.
GTCGGGTTCATCGACGTTAACGGCGTAACTCTTCCTAACAGAGAAGTTAACTGTGGTTCAGGTTCTACCGGTACAGCTACTCAAGCAGTTCAAACTCCTTGTAACGTTAAAAACGATGCTAACCACATGACAGATATCTTCCCGATCGTATTCCACGATTCAACTGTTGAACCAGCATCAGATGCAGCTAAATATGTATTAACATCTGCTAAATAGTAGATATAAAAGTTTAATAACTTTTAACAGAGATAAACAAATTGTTTATCTCTGTTTTTTATACAGACGATTACAAAATCTTTTGTCATTCACACACGAAACTTGCAACTGTCTGCAAGAAAGGATATAATATAACTATGCAAATACGAAGACTAACTTACTTTGACTACACAAAAATTAAGCGTTTAGTATCTTACCTTTGTACAGATGAGAATGACAAACTTGCGAAATCAATAACCGAAGAACCACTGGGATTATTAAACGCAATGCTGCCTTTAAAAATGAAATTTAAGTCAGAGTCATTTATACTTATAGATCAAAACGAAATCTTGGGGTTAATAACAACTGCAAGAACTCCGGGAAATCCTTACAAAATAAATATAACCAGATTAATATTTAAAGAAAACCTTTACGACGTAGGAAAACAACTTATTGAATTTGTTATTCACAAATTTGGAGGTAAGGGAGCAACCTCATTTATGGTAACCATTGATGAATGCCATGATGAGCTGTTTAACTTATTTATTAATGGCTGCGGTTTTAGACAATGTGCATCTGAAACACTTTGGAAAATAGATAAACTTATCCCGAAAAAATCAGATTTTAGCTGGCGTTATGCCCAAAATTCAGATGCTAAAAATATTGCTGAATTGTATAATGCCGAAGTTATAAATATCTACAAACCCTCCCTGACCCGGCATGAAAAAGAATTTCAAGAACCATTTTTCAGCGGACTCAATGATTACTACAAAAATCGCTATGTGATAGAAGAAAATAAAAAAATCCTCGGCTATTTTTCAATTACTACTTCTGATAATCTTAATTATATTTTAGATATAACAACAAACAGCGGATACAACTTTGATTACAGTGAAATAGTAAATGTTATGTTATGCGAAATCGCCAGAAAAAAAAGAGCATTTTACCCGCTCATTAAACAAAAAAAATACATCAAAGATACCGAACGATTTGAACTGTTCTTGAAAGAAAAAAACTGCCATCCAATACAAACCCAGCAAATACTTGTAAAAGATTTCTACAAACCGGTTAAACAAGAATCCGCTAACTGGAATGTATTTTTACTTGGAGAAAACCAAATTACAAATTACTAGAATTATTACCGCCTTCGTGATAATATGAGCAAAAAAGAAGCGAGGTGGATATGGAAAATCTGAAAATTTATCTTGATAAGGATATTGACAGTAGTATTATAAAAAGTAAAAAAATCGCAATAATCGGCTTTGGCTCTCAAGGTTACGGACAATCAACAAACCTTAAAGATTCCGGATGTGAGGTCGTCTTAGGACTCAGACAAGGCGGTCAATCCGATATAAAAGCTAAAAATTACGGGTTCAAAACAATGCCGATTGAAGATGCAGTAAAGTGGGCTGATATTGTCCAAATTCTTATTCCTGATGAATTACAGGCTGAAGTTTACGAAAAACAAATTAAACCGAATATGCACTCAGGACAATATCTGATGTTTTCACACGGGTTTAATATACACTACAAAAAAATTGTTCCGCCTGCTGATATAAATGTTATAATGGTCGCCCCTAAAGGTCCAGGTCATACTGTTAGAAGTGAATATCAAAAAGGGAAAGGAGTCCCATCACTAATTGCAATTTATCAAGATCCATCAGGCAATTCAAAAGAAGTTGCACTATCATACGCCGGTGCCATAGGTGCAGGACGCGCCGGAATAATCGAAACAACATTCAAAGAAGAAACGGAAACAGACCTTTTTGGAGAACAAGCTGTAATATGCGGCGGAGTATCAGCTCTTATGAAAGCAGGATTTGAAGTTCTTACAGAGGCAGGATATTCTCCTCACATGGCATATTTTGAAGTTCTGCATGAAATGAAACTTATTATTGACCTTGTTAATCAAGGCGGACTTGCAGATATGAGATACTCAATTTCCAATACTGCAGAATACGGCGATATGACCCGTGGTCCAAAAGTTATTGCTGAAGCCTCTAAAAACGCAATGAGAGAGATATTAAAAGATATTCAGTCAGGAAAATTCGCTGAAGAATTTACCTCGGAAATGACTTCAGGCTGTAAAAATTTCAACAAGCTAAGACAGGAAAATGCATCTCACCCGATTGAAAAAACAGGTGAACAAATTCGCTCCTCATTCGCCTGGGGCAGTAATAAAATTATCAATAGAGAAGAAAATTAAAATAAGTAGAATATAAAGGAAAATAAAATGTTTAATACAGAAGATTTATATGAAGTTGTAATATTTTCAATTGGTGATACTAAAGCCGGTACAAAAATGGGTAAACTCCAGCTTAAAAATACAGTAGATGACACAATTCTAAACTGTATCCTATGGGAAGAAACCCTAAACCGCTTTGACAGTAAAATATTTAGAACAGGCAACCTTGTAAGAATAGTTTCTGCAAGTTTTAATGAAAAATTTAACAACTGCTTGGTTTCAGCTCTTGAACTGGTTAAAGAAGCTAAACTGGGACTTGATGAATCTCAAATAAATAAATATTATGAAAAATTACAATCATATATAGCAAAGATTAAAGAAGAAAAATTACGAACCTTTGTAGCTGAGTTATTCAACAAACACGAAAAAGAATTCAAAATTATGCCTGCTGCAAAACTTATGCACCACAATTACGTCGGCGGATTACTTGTTCACACTGTTGAATGTGCTCAATACGCCCAGCTTAATATGGAAAACTTCACATATAAAACAAATGAAGATGAAATCTATGCAGCTTGTCTGCTTCACGATTTTGGAAAAATATTTGAATACACAATTGATACTGAAACAGGATTAATTGATTATGCTCCGAATTTTAGAGAAGAATGGATTTCTCATTCCCAATACGGCTTTACAATATGCATGAACGCAGGGTTCAAAAAAGTAGCTAAAATGATTGCTGCACACCATGGCAGGACTGAATGGGGTGCTATTATAGACCTTGACCAAAAAGACCTTGAACCTGAACTTTATTTAATACACTTTATCGACAATTTGTCAGCAAAATTCGGAAAAATTAATACAAGACTTATTTAAAGGAAATTTTAGTAAATAGCCACATTCAAATACATTTATAAATCAAGACATAAATCTCAAATGTTAATAAAATAAATAAAAATTTACGTTATGAAACATTTTGAGTCATGGAGCATGGTTTATGCTAAATTAAAGGGTATAAAAGGATGTATTTAAGGAATAGTTTTTAGTAAGGAGATACTTGAATGTCTGAATACTTGAGCAAGGAAGAGATTAAGCAATGGAGAAGCTCATTAGAAAAGATTACTTTAGAGGAGTTCGCTGCAAGATTAGGGAAAAAAGTAGAAGAGAAAAAAGAAACTAATGATCTTATTGATATAGTTCTGCACGGTCAGCCTGTGGTATCTGAAACACCCGAATGGAACAACAAAGTTGAACGCCTTAGTGCTATTGCTGACAGAGCTTATGAAAAAGAAAAAGAACTGTATGTTTCACCTTTTTCAGCTCAAAATCTAAAGTTAGACACTACTGAGCCAACTAAAGAGATAAAAAAAGCTGACATAAAAAAAGATATAGAAAAACCTATTAGTAAAAAGCCTGTAAAATCTAAAACTACAGCAGCGAAAAAAGCTGATAAAACTCTTGCAGCTGCTAAGGATATTATAAACAGCAAAACTAAAACCGGTGATATACTAAGAGATGAGGTAAGGGTTGTCTTTAAAAAAGCTCTAACAGATAGAGAACAAAAAGTTTTTGACTACTTTGCAGCTCACAGAAATAAAATCGTTTACGCTAAAGATTTAGCTGCTTTGCTGGAACTTCCCAGAGATTATGTTTATAAATATATCAAAAACCTTAGAGCAAAAATTGATGGCGAAGCCCTGAAAAATGCTGATAAAGGCGGTTTTGTTCTAAGTATCTAAAATAAATTTAAGATTTTTATAAGCGGCAATTATTTATAATTGCCGCTTATTTTACTATTTAGATATATTAAACAAATTACTACTTTACTTCTACCTTAGCACCTACAAATTCAAGTGCTTTTTTGGTTAAATCCGCTTCCTTATCAGAAACGTTTATCATAAATACATATGGAGTAGAATCTACAATTGTTTTTGCTGATTTATAATCCAAGCCGGTAATCTGCCTTAATGTAGCCATAACCGTAGCCTGATTTGACCCGCATTCAGATAAAACTAATGTCTTATCGCCGGAGGCCCTGTCAATAACAACCTGTGAACGCTCCTGTTTTTTTACAGGCTTGAACCCTGATTTAAAAAGAGCTTTTAATTTATCTTTATCTACATTATCCATATCAAAGTTATAATAACGCCTTAATACCTCTCTGGCGAATACAATCAGCATAATAGCAATTGCTGCATATAAAAAACGCATATCGATCATAATAAAGCTCCTTTACTTACAAACAGAATAATAACATATATTTATGTAAAAATCAAACTCTCAAATATGAATAAGGGCAGACAATTTTTATTGTCTGCCCTTACCGAACATCTTATAAAAATCAAACTATTTGATTTCGATAACAGCACCAGCTGCTTCAAGAGTTTTCTTAATAGCTTCAGCTTCGTCTTTTTTGATGTTTTCTTTAACTGCTTTAGGAGCTGCTTCAACTAAGTCTTTAGCTTCTTTTAAACCTAAACCTGTTAAAGTTCTAACTTCTTTTAATACAGCGATTTTCTTATCTGCTGGAACAGAAGCTAAGATAACAGAAACTTCAGCATCAGCATCTTCAGCCGGAGCTGCTGCTGCTGGAGCTGCTGCAACTGCTACAGGAGCTGCTGCTGACACACCAAATTTTTCTTCCATAGCTTTTACTAATTCAGCTGCTTCTAATAATGTTAATTTTTCAATTGATTCTAAAATTGATTCTACACTCATTGTTTTTCTCCTTTATTGTTTTTAATTTTGTACTTGCCTAAGAATTTTGGTGCAAAGTTTATACCACCTTGCAAACCGGAACTGCAAAACTATGCAGCTTTTTGATCTCGAACAGCTGCCATAGCTCTTGTAAGTTGAGACATAACAGCGTTGATAGAATTTGCGATACCAGATGCCGGTGAATTGATTGATCCAAGCATTTTTGCAAAAAGTTCCTCTTTTGAAGGAAGTTCTGCCAATGCTTTTGTTTCAGCTTCTGTCAACAATTTACCATCTAAAACAGCCCCAATCATGGTACCTTTTTTAGATTCTTTGATAAATTTAGCAACAGCTTTAGCCGGGCTTACAGGATCTTCAAAACCAAAAGCAAGAGCAATAGGACCAGTCATTTTTTCAGCTAAAGCTTCATATTCTGTTCCTTTAATCGCAATTTTTGCCAAAGTATTTTTGGTAACCATATAGTCACCGCCGCCTTTTTGAATTTCACGTCTTAATTTTGTGATTTCTTCAACAGACAAACCCTGGTACTCAGTAATAATTGCAACCTGAGCCTTTTCGATTTTTGCTTTTATAGCATCTATTTTTTCTGATTTAAATGCTTTTGTTGCCATTTGTAGCTCCTTTGATTTTACTGCGATTGTTTTATAAAACAATCTAATTTGTTATCGACCTGTTTAAACTAAAAAAGATTTTGCTTTTCTAGTTTTACCGCAAAATCTTACACAAATCTTATATATCATAAGTACAAGATGCCATCCAGCACAAATTGTACTCTTGTGTAACCTCGATTAGCTGGAGTTTTAAAGGCAAAGCCTGCTAATTGTCTGCGGTCTATAGAACCATTATATAAAAAACACAATTAAAATCAAGCACAATGGTAATATTTATTTACAAAAAAAAGCAATTTTGCATGGTATATGGTTTTTATTAATGTATGGTAGAACAAGTAGACAATCCTGCAAATTTTCAAATGCATTATGGCAACAAACCGCCCGTGGGCGCAATAGGGGCCCCTGACAGACTGCCTAAAAAAGTTCTGTACTCACAACAAGAAGCCAAAAGAGTTTATGAACAAATGCAGTGCGATATCTACCAGAAAGCAGCACATACAAAAAAGCCTGACAAACGAGAATTCCCTATGATTCTTAAAATTCTTTTTGGAACAACAACTGCCGCTACAGCGCTTATATTCAGAAAAGATATAGCAAAATTCTGTAAAAAGCTTTTAAAAAATCCGTTTAAATAAAAACCTAATCTTTGACTTCAAATTCTCTTAACTGGGTGTATATAATAGGAGAAAAATCACTCGTAGTTACGATATCAATAATTTTGTAAGAATTTGGCACAGCCATAAGTGATGGCGTTGAAATATGATAAACACCATTTTTCATATTCTCGGAATTTTCATGGAAATGTCCGGAAATCACCGCCAACAAATTGCTATGTTTATCTATAAGCTCCTGATACTGCTCAACTTTATAAGTACGATGTGTTTTTAGCCTGTTTTCCGAACCATCAGGATATACGATAGGAAAATGTTGAAATATCACAACATCAGACTTTGCATTTTTAGTAAGCCTCTTATCTACCCATTCTAAGGTATCATTACGATAGTAACCAACAGAACCGGGAATAATTTCTTTTGCACCATCAACTATTAAAAACACGAATCCGTTTTTCTTAAACTCGTAATTAGGTTTTCTCTGAGGATATAAAATATTAGTTTCTCTTAAAATCTCAAAATATCTTACCTTGGAAAGTCCGTTTGATTTATATACATCATGATTACCTAGTACAATATAATAAGGGACATTTAACTTACTTATAATTTGAACAAAAGCTCGTAAATTTTCTTCTTTAGGATTATTAATATTATCTCCGGTAAACACAACAAACGCTACACCCGGTTGCTTATTAATATCTTCCACTGCACTTTTTAAAACATTCATTGAATACTCAGAACCAACAGTAAGATGAGTATCTGCAACTTGGACAAATTTAATATTCTCAGCTTCAGCCCTTAGAGACAATGAAATACAAAACATGAATAAACAAAACAGTAATGATACAAACTTTTTCATAAAAAGATAATTTCTCCCTTACAAGGATTATACCATAAAATCAAAATTATGATATAATTGAAATTGAGAAACACTATGAGATTAGATAAGTTTTTAAAAGTATCAAGATTAATTAAAAGGCGTACGGTTGCAAATGAAATTTCCGATATGGGACGAGTACTTGTTAACGGAAGCTGTGCAAAACCAGCAAAACAAATTAAAGAAAATGATATTATTACAATTGAATACGCTAATAGAATCGTTAAAGCAAAAATTCTAAAAATTCCAACAGGGAATGTAAGTGTGCAGGAAGCACCTTTATTATATGAATTAATCAGCGGCCGAAATAATTAAGTTTTGTAACAAAGCTAACTAGTTTTGAAATTATGACTTTTAAAAATACTTTATTAAGGTATAGAGAAAGTAATAATGGAGATAGAGCAATGGTTGACGGCATTAATTTTAACGGTAAAGTTGATATAATCGGAAAAACACAGGCATCTCAAGGTGCAAAAACTGAGGAATTAAAACTCGGGGGGTTTGGATACGGTTTTCAAAATACAGAAAAAAACGGCTTAACTATTGAACGACAAATTCCCGGATTAAATAACCTTGAATTTCAATATTCAAATGTAGAATTTTTAAAATATCAAAAAAATACATCTCAATTAACGATTTCGGATACCGATTATATGCCTGATTCATCTTTTAAGGAAAAAATGTTTTGTGAAGTATAAATAAAAAAAGAGCCAAGTTACAAAACCCGGCTCTTTTTTATAGCTATAAATCAACTACACTGCGTAAACACTAACTTGTTTTCTGTCACGTCTGTGCGGTTCAAATTTAACAACACCGTCTATCAATGCAAACAATGTATCGTCAGAACCGATACCAACATTGCTTCCCGGATGAACTTTAGTTCCTCTTTGGCGAACGATGATGTTACCAGCTTTAACAGTTTCTCCGCCGAATTTTTTAACGCCTAAACGCTTAGCTTCGGAGTCACGGCCGTTACGGGTAGATCCCATACCTTTCTTATGTGCCATTTTTTATTTCTCCTTTTTACTTTTGTACTTATAACGATTTTAGACTACTACTTATTCAGCAGCTGTTTCTTCACTTGCAGACTTTTTAGCAGAAGTTCTGATTTTTGAAATCATAATTCTTGTAAAGCCCTGTCTGTGACCTTGTTTTTTTCTATAACCTTTTTTAGGTCTTTGTTTGTAAACAATGATCTTTTTGGCTTTATCATGAAGCATGATTTTGCCCTCTGCTGAAGCACCTGAGACATAAGGCTGCCCAACTTTAGATTTTTTACCGTTTACAATCATAACGATTTTGTCAAAAACTACTTTTGAATCTTTCTCGCCATCTAATAATTCAATATCAACGTAGCGACCTTCTTCTACCTGATACTGTTTTCCGCCTGTTTCGACTATTGCGTACATTTCTATTTCCTTTCATTGTGGGTTTCGTAACCTTGTGCGGTTTTATAAACGATTGACCCGAGTAATCACGTATAGTAATTATCACCCAGACCTAAACCTATGTCAAGGGGTTTTAATATTTATTAACGTTACTGCTCACGCTGCAGTGTTTGAAGTATCATAATCATATGATGTTTACTAAAGAAGAATTGATAGAAGCTTCAAGGGCAAAAGTTTTAAAAGACAAAACTCCGGCACTGGAATATACAAATGGAGAAAGCCAAAGATTCAGAATATCTACAGATACAAGAACTATATCCAATCAAGATTTATATTTACCTCTCAAAGGAGCAAATTTTGACGGAGAAAAATTTATAGATAAGGCTATACAAAACGGAGCATATGGATACTTAACAACAAGTAATACTATTTTGGATGGAGCTAATTTAGTACTTAAAGTCGACAATAGTCTGGAGAGTTACCTTAATATTGCAGAATATTACAGACATAAGGTTAACCCAATAACTGTTGCAATAACAGGCAGTTCCGGAAAAACAACAACCAAAGAAATTATTTATTCTGTACTACGTCAGGATTTCAAAACTCACAAGACATATTCAAACCACAACAATGAAATAGGATTTTGTCAAACTGTTTTAGGGATGGATGATGATACACAGGTACTTATTGTTGAAATGGGCATGAGAGGGTTAGGAGAAATTGAATTGATTTCAACACATCTCAATCCTGATTATGCGATTATCACAAACTCGGGTTCTGCTCATATCGGACGGCTGGGAAATCTTGATAATATTGCAATTGCCAAATGTGAAATAACTTCAGGTTTAAAACACGATGGAACATTTATCGCTCTTGATCAGGACATCATAAGAAAACATCTGAAATTTGAAGGAGAACAAATATACTACACAATCAATGATGTAGAAATTTTAGAGAAATCACCATCTTATTCAAAATTTAAATATAAAAACGAAATATACGAACTTAACGCAGAAGGGGAATACAATATTGAAAACTCTCTGGCAGCAATTGAACTAGGTTTAAAACTGGGTGTAAAAACTGAAAGTATTAAACAAGGTTTAAAATCATATCACCCCATTGAAAAAAGATGGGAAGTCCAGGAAATTCGGGGTTTTAAATTCATAAATGACAGCTATAATGCAAATCCTGAATCAATGAAAGCCGCAGTTAAAACTTTTATTGATTTATACAAAAATCCGATTGTCATACTGGGAGATATGGGCGAACTAGGAGATAACGAAAATGAATACCACAAACAGGTCGGGCAATTTTTATCTAAAGAAAACAAAAACGTTAAGTACCTGACCGTTGGAAAACTTGCAAAAAAAATAGGGAAAGAACTGCTAAATCAAGGATTTGATGTGAAAGACTTTAATTCAAATAAGGAAGTATCTTGTTACATTCTTGAAAATTTGAATAACAGTTATACAATATTCTTGAAAGCTTCTCGTTCAATGAAGTTTGAAGAAATTATAGATAACGTAAAAAGAGGGATAGATAGATTATGATAATGATTGCGGTAGCATTCTTACTTGGAATGGTTTTGTGTATGCTGTTTGGGGTGCCTTACATTGACTGGCTGAAGAAGAAAACAATAGGACAGTACATTAAAGATGTTGCCCCTGAAAATCACGCAAAAAAGCAGGGGACGCCCACTACAGGAGGAGTGTTTATAATTGCAGCCCTAATTATGGCAGCTGTCATAACATTGCTTCTCGCGCAAAAAATGACTACAACAGCCCTTATTACTATTATAACCCTTGTATTCTATACATTTGCAGGGTTTCAGGATGATTATATCAAAATAAAAGGAAAAGGTAATGATGGGCTAACCGCAAGAGGTAAACTATTTAGACAAATCGCTATTGCACTTCTGCCAACTCTTTTTTTAATAACAACAAACCCAGATGCCTGTATATTCACTATTGGTAATATTGCACTTGATTTAAAATGGTTCTATCCGTTTTTTGCAGTGTTTATAATTACAGGAGCATCAAATGCATACAACCTTACAGACGGGCTCGACGGTCTTGCAGCAGGCTGCGGAGTGAGTGCGTTTGCGGCGTGCTCAATTATATCACTTGCGTTAGGAGAAATTGAGCTTGCAATAATTTCGGCAGCGGTTGCGGGCGCTTTATTAGGGTTCTTGAAATTCAACAAGCCCAAGGCTGAAGTCTTTATGGGTGATACAGGCTCTTTAGCAATTGGGGGATTACTGGGTACACTTGCGGTTCTTGGAAAATTTGAGTTTCTGCTTATATTCATCGGCGGGGTATTTGTTATTGAAACATTATCCGTAATATTACAAGTTGCAAGCTTTAAGACAACCGGAAAAAGAATTTTTAAAATGGCACCCATACATCACCACTTTGAACTTTTGGGATGGAATGAAAAGAAAGTTGTTATTGTGTTTTCGACAGTATCTTTAATTTTATCAGTTATTGCCGTTGTATTATTTGAATTGTTTAGTAAAGGTATTTTATAATGGGATTATTTGATTTTTTTAAAAAAAATAAATGTGTACAGGATTTGAGAGGAGAAAAAATTCTCGTTCTCGGTTTATCAAAAAGCGGGATTGCCGCAGCAAAACTTGCAAAAAGACACGGTGCAGATGTTTATTTATCAGAGGGAAATGATATTTCAAAAGACAGGTTACATATAGTGGAAGAACTAAGGGCTCTTGGAATAAATGTTGAGTATGGCGGACATTCTGATGAATTCGTCTTAAAATCAAATCTAGCTGTAACAAGTCCCGGGATTCCTCCGCATAGTGATATTATAAAAAAACTAAACTCTCACAGAATAAAAACAATTTCTGAACTTGAATTTGCAAACAGAGAAAATGTTGAAAATAAATCACAAAAACAGTTTATTACGATTACTGGAACTAACGGTAAGACAACAACAACAGCCCTGACAGAATTTATATTAAAAAAAGCCGGACTTAGAGCAAAAGCCTGCGGAAATATTGGACTTCCTGCCAGCGACATTATCGATGAAGAAGACGTGGATTGGCTTGTTTGTGAAGCGAGTTCTTTTCAGCTGGAAATGACCGAATCTTTTAATTCCTATGTTTCCGTATGGACAAACTTCACACCTGACCATATCGATTGGCATAACGGTTTGGGAAATTACTTTAAAGCAAAAACAAAAGCCTTTAAACACGCGGCGGTTTCTGTATTAAATGCAAAAGATGAAAAGTTATTAGAATTTGCAAATACTCTTAGGAATAACGAATTTGGAGATGATTCAGTTTTCTTTTTTGATGGAAATATCGGAGATAACTGCTGTTACATTGAAAACGGCGAGATAAAATATAAAGAGCTTGGAGCTGAAGAAACAGTTATAAAACTATCTGATTGTCCACTGATTGGAAATCATAATTACCAAAATATTATGTGTGCAATAATCTGTGCTAAATTAGTTTTTAATTCTAATGGAATAATTACCGCAGATACAGAAACAATCAAAAACGCAATTATGGAATTCAAAGCTCCGGAACACAGACTTGAAAAAGTTGTACAAAAAAATGGTATAACTTTTTATAATGATTCAAAAGCCACAAATCCGGAAGCTGCAATTGTAGCAATAAATTCATTCAACAATGAAAACGTAACACTTATTGCAGGTGGGCGAGATAAAAACACAGATTTGAAAGAATTTTGCGACTCTGTAAATGCACACATAAAAACAGTTATACTTATTGGAGAAGCCGCAGACAGATTTGAAAAAAATCTGCGAGCTGACGGGTTTACAAACATTATTAGAGAAAAAACAATGCAGGATGCAATTGATAAAAGTATAGAACTACATCCTGATGTTGTACTTTTATCACCGGCTTGTGCAAGCTTTGATATGTTTACAAGTTATGAAAATAGAGGGGATGTCTTCAAACAGTATGTCTTATCGAGAGTATAAATCACAGCGAAGACAACAACAGGAAAGAAAAGAAAAACGTATTCGCAAAAAAAAACCGGATATAATTCTTTCACCTCCTGATAAGTCACTAATAGTTATAGTAACATTTTTAGTTATTATAGGACTTTTGGCTATTTTCTCAGCTACCGCCCCCAAGTGCTTGAGAGAAGGCATCAATCTGGCAACATTCTTCACGAAACAAGCAATCTATGCCGGTGCAGGGGTATTTGCAATGATATTTCTTGCAAATTATGATTATAAAAAGCTTGAAAAATATAATACAAAATTTCTCTGGATTGTAGTTGCCTTGCTGCTTATATTACAATTCACCCCGTTAGGAATTACGATAAATGGTGCAAAACGCTGGATTAACCTCGGCTTTATGCAACTTCAGCCATCAGAACTTGTAAAACCTTTATTTTGTATGCTGCTTGCAACAAATTTCAAAGATAAAGTTGATCTTTTTAAAATTAAAAATTGGACAAATATTTATATACCAATGCTTGTAATCCTGTTTTTAATCTTAAAACAACCGAACCTTAGTATGGCAATTATCCTTACATTGACAACACTAAGTTTATATATTGCAGCAAGAGGTCCTTGGATAGTGCTGGGTGTTATAGGCGGCTGTATGGGCATTGGCGGCTTGTTTATGGCTCCAAAACTTCTACATGGATATCAGATGGATAGAATTAATATCTGGCTTAACCCTGGAAGTGATGCTCAAGGCAAAGGTTATAATATAATCCAGTCATTGATAGCATTTGCATCAGGAGGCTTCAGCGGAACAGGTTATGGCGGCTCAATCCAAAAACTTGCGTACCTGCCGGAATGTCATACAGACTTTATTTTTGCAATTATTGCAGAAGAGTTTGGGTTTCTTGGTTGTTTATTTGTAGCAGGATTATTTGTAGCTCTTGTACACAGAGGACTTAGAATTTCAAAACGCTGCCCTGATATGTATGGAAAATTATTAGCTATGGGTATAACATTTATTTTTGGATTTCAAGCGTTTTTAAATATGTCAGTTGCGAGTTCACTACTGCCGGTAACAGGGGTTACATTGCCGTTTATAAGTTACGGCGGAACATCCATCATAGTGTCACTTGCTATGATTGGAGTACTTTTAAATATATCAAAACAGAGAATAAAAAAAATAAGGACAGAAGCCGATGGGGAATAAAAAGACTTATTTTATAACAGGAGGAGGAACCGGAGGACATATATATCCGGCAATTGCGGTAGCTGATGAGCTGTTAAAACATGAAACTACAGACAAGATATATTATGTTGGAAATCCAAACAACCTTGAAGCTTGTATTGTTAAAGATAAAAACTATGATTTTCTTCCTGTAATATCTTTTGGTATGCCGAGAAAATTCAATTTTAAACTTGTAAAATGGACCTGCCGGATGATTTGCGGATGGTTAAAATGTTGTAATTATATAAAAAAATACAAACCGGACGCAATATTTGGGACGGGAGGATATGTATCAGCTCCGGTGCTCTTAGCAGGAATGACAATGAAAATTCCGTTTGTCATGCATGATTGCGATGCTAACCCCGGACTTGTTACCAGAAAACTTGCACCATATGCTAAAAGTATTTCAATAGCATTTGAACAGGCAAAGAAGAAACTTAATAACCCAAACTGTAATATTAACGGTAATCCTATACGCAGCAAGTTCAAAACTCTTTCAAAAAAAGAAGCCCGAACTAATTTAGGACTGGATAACAAACTTACATTATGTATTATGGGAGGCTCACAAGGTGCTCAAACAATTAACAATGCTTGTGCTGAAATATTGAAAACGTTGTCTAAAAAATATAATGTACAAATAATTTTCCAAACAGGAAAACGTAACTTTGAACAAGTTATTGAAGACATAGAAAAGATCTATCCGGAATATAAAAATGACAAAAATATAATAGTAAAACCCTATTTTGAAGATATGGCAACTGTTTTAAAAGCTTGTGATATAGCAGTCTCAAGAGCAGGCTCGCTGAGCATTTCAGAAATTTGTGCAAGCGGGGTTGCTTCTATTTTAATACCATATCCCCATGCTGCAGCAGACCACCAGCGTAAAAATGCCAAATGTATGTTAAACTCAGGGGCCGGACTTTATCTTGAAGATGCTGATACCACGGCTGAAAAACTTTTAGAACTTCTGGAAAAACTTATAACTGATAAGCAAATGCTTGAAAACATTCAACAAGAAGCACTAAACCTTGCAAAATATGACGGAGTACAAAAAATTGTTGAACAGATTGAACAAGCCTGTAATTAGTCTGATAAAGAACTTAAAAATTCTTTATTTGCATCAAGAGATGTCTGGGTTGCAGTAAGTGAATATACCGGTTTATTTTTGAAAATATAATTTGCTGTATTATAAATATCGTCAGGAGTAATACTATCTATAATTTCAAACTGTTTATTTATATAATTAACTCCGTAAGGTGTCTGATTAGCCATTGCAATATCTAAAGATTTACCGTAATTTGTTTCAAGAGAAGTCAACAACCTTGATTTAAGTGCTTTTTTTGCATTATCAAGTTCTTCTGCAGAAACTTTTTCACTCATTAGTTTTTGAATATTTTCATTAAATCCGTCAATAGATTTTTTTATATTATCAAAAGATTTTGCACCTGTTTCGTGGTTCTCTGTTGTAGTTCCAATAGAAAGATACAATACACCAATATCATCGTCTAAATTGTAATTAGAAGAAACAGAATACGCAAGATGCCTTTGCTCCCTTAAATCAGAAAATAATCTTGAAGCAGGAGAGCCGCCAAGAATTTCATTTAATAATTCAATACTTGTGCTATCTTTTAGATTTCCGCTGTTTTTAAATTTAAAACCTTCTATAATCTTTGCTTGATTTTTCATATTTGCAACAGTATAAACCTGAGTTTTTTCAATAGGTTTATAGAGCTCAGATAAAGAAACATCCACAGGCTGCATTGAAGGATATACACCCAGTGAATTAAACAACTGTTGTTTTAACTCCGGATTTTTAGAAAATGGCGCAGATACAACAACTTGCCCCTGACCTTTTGTAAGTATTTCATCATAAAAAGCTTTTATATCATCTAAGGTTATACTATCTAAACTTTCTAATTTATCCTTAGCCGAGAACACAAAAGGGGTTCCTTCATACATTGCCTTATTAAAATTATCAAACGGAGACGGCTCAATTGTTGAATAATAATCCCGCAAACGTTTCAGCGCATCTTCAAAATTTTCCTTAGAGAAATTCGGATACATTATTTGTTCGTTCAACAGAGCTAATGACTCCTCAGTACTTTCTTTAGGGAAATTGGCTTCCACATTAATCCCGTAATGATTAACACCTATTGAAGAATCCAAAGCTAAAATATCTGATTTTTTTGAGATTTCTTCATAGGATCTGTATTCAGAACCCCCATTTTGCAGCATATCATACAAAACAGCAGAAACTGCAGCCTTTTTAGGTGTCCAATCTTTAACTTCAAGGGTAATGTTATATTCTAAATTATCAGAATTCACATCGTTCAATATGACATCTAAATTATTTGAAGTCTTATATTTAGATACATTATTCAAATCCAGCGGAGTTTTTTTGTTTAATCCGGTAAAAGTGATACCTGAAATTATTTTATGTTCATTTTCAATAGAATCCTTTGTTGCAGAATGAGGATGTACAACAGTTAAGGCGGCTTTGCTTAAATCAAAATATTTTTTTGCCGCACGAACTATATCCTCAGCAGTCATTGCATCAACAAGCTTGTTATAATCTCTAAAGCCTTCAATATTATCGTTTAATAAAGAAGATCCGATAAAATGGTTCAATGCGCTTGAGCTTTCAAAAATACCGTTGTGAGTTTTCTTTAATCTATTTTTAACCGCAGCTAACTCATCTTCTGTAGGAGGATTATTTGATAAACTATCCACAACACTATACAAATCCTTTAATAAAAGTTCAACTTTATTATCAGGGATTTCTGTTTGAATCATAATCATTGATCTATCTTCAGGACGCGAACTCAAGCGTTCCGGAGAAAAAGCTACATTAACACCATACTCACGTTCAATACCTGAAACTCTTGAATTGGCAAGTCCGCCAGCCAAGAATGCAGCTGCCTGCATGTGGATTTTATCTTTTGTATTGTTATTTTCCGGACCTGCAAAACCAATAAACACAGAAGCTGCACCTTCTGATTTTGGAGATATGATATCTTCCCTTACCGGGGAGTGAATAGGGGTAAGCTTTTCAAAATGGCGTTCCTGAATAGGGTTGCTCATTGTTGTAAAATATTTTGAAACAAGTCCTATAGCATCATCGGGATCAACTTCACCTGTAATAACTGTTGTCATATTCGCAGGATAATAATTACTTTTGAAGTAATTTACGACATCGTCTCTTGTTAACGAATCTATGTTATCTGTAGAACCTGCAACCAAATCCAGTGAAGTAGAATTGATATTAAATAAATTTTTGATGGTTTTTGAATAACCAAGATTTTCATCTTCTGACATATACATATTAATCTCAGAATTAACAATTTTCTTCTCTTTTTCCAGCTTATCAAGCAAAAACTTTGGTGATTGAAGCATTCCTGCGTGAAGCTTTATTTTATTTTCCAAATCGGTATCATCAAGCAAATTCGAATGAATATAATAATCAGTTACTGAAAATGAAGTCGAAGCATTTGTAGCAGCACCCATTTTATTAACTTCATCAAAAAACACCTTGTCTCCAAGGTCATCAGAACCATTGAAAAGATTATGCTCGATATAATGACTTATACCTCTGAGATTATCCGGTTCATTAAATGAACCTGTATTCACATAGGTTTTTACAATTGTTGGACCATCCTTGGGCAGGATAACAACCTTCTGTCCGTTTGCAAGCCTGTAACACCTGGCAGTACAATCTTCTGATAATTTCAAGTCTTCTAATATGGTATACTTAATTGGCACCCTGACATTATAATCGGGAGTGACATTAGAAAGCTCTTTTACCTGAACTACATCGGCCGAAGACGGCTCAGCCGGCTTTGAAACGTTATTTGCAGACTGAAATGCTGTAATTTTATTTGTATTTCCCAGAGTATATTGACGGATTGAATTCATAAATCTACCTATATATTATAAAAAACACGGGAACAATAAAATTTGCTTAAATATTTAAGAAATATTAATTTCTAAAAATTGTTTGCTCCCTATCCGGCCCAACAGAAACAATAACAATAGGTGTTTCTAAAATTTCTTCAAGTCTTTCCAAATATTTTCTGCAATTTTCGGGCAAATCTTCATATTTTCTTATACCTGTAATATCAGAATTCCATCCCTTATGAGTTTCATATACAGGTTCAAGATACTTATGAATAAATACGTCAGTTGGGTAAGATGTATAAATTTTACCATCACGTTTATCTTTATATGCTGTGCAAACTTTTATTTCATCAAATGTATCAAATACATCAATTTTCGTTAATGCAATAGAAGTTAAACCTCCAACAAGGCAAGCATACTTCATGGTAACAGCATCAAACCATCCGCAGCGTCGCGCACGTCCGGTAGTTACACCGAATTCATGTCCGATATCTTGAATAGCTTTACCAACTTCATCAGTTAACTCAGTAACAAACGGGCCTTCACCTACACGTGTGACATAAGCTTTTGCAACCCCGATAACTTCATCAATTATTGTAGGACCGTAACCTGAACCGACTCCGGCGCCGCCGCCAACAGGATTTGAACTGGTTACAAACGGATAAGTTCCAAAATCAACATCAAGCATTACCCCCTGGGCACCCTCGAAAAGAATCCGCTTATCTTCACGTTTTGCAATTCTCAACATTTCTTGCCATTCAAAACACGCATAAGGTTTAAATATTTCTGCATACTTTTTGCAAAGTTCAAGAACTTCTTCTTTAGTATAAGTTTTTAATCCATAAATATCTCTTAACTGTTTATTTTTTACCGGTAAAATTATATCTAACTTTTCAGATAATGCTTCTGGTGAATATAAATCTTGAATCTTTAAACCAATACGCTGCATTTTATCGGTATAGGTCGGACCGATTCCTTTTTTAGTAGTCCCAATTTTACCTTTACCTGCAGTACTTTCAGAATACCCGTCTACTTCAGTATGCCAAGGCATTGTTATAGTTGCCAGCGGGCTCACTTTTAAACCTGAAACATCAATATTTTCAGATTTTAATCCATTAAGCTCCTCCTCGAAATACTCTGGCAGAATAACAGTACCATTACCTATTAAACAAATTTTTCCCTTGTATAAAATTCCTGAAGGAATTAAATGAAATTTAAAAGTCTTGCCATTTGCAACAACCGTATGACCGGCGTTGCAGCCACCCTGGTATCTAATAATTAAATCTGCATCTTGAGCCAAAAGGTCAGTAATTTTTGCTTTACCCTCATCCCCCCATTGAGCACCGATAACAACTTTATTTGTCATAAATATATTCCTCTTTTTTTGTACACTTTGCACATTATATTTTACCATAAAAAGAGAATGTATAAATTTTACGGATTATAATTACCTACACAATATCCTTTAAAACCTCTGACGCATTTCAAATAATTTAAATTCTTATGACTCAAAACATATCCGGCACAGGTAGTCCCATTCCACCAACCAGCATTTGATGAACCTGAAGGATTACATTTGCTAGTCTTTGCCCATCCGACAACACCGAAAGGAATTATACCTCTATCTAAAATAGCAAATAAAAATAAATCTTTACCCCACTTCGGTTTATTATCTTTTCCTGTCACATTTACCATTATTAAATGTGCGCTTAACATCTGAGAATTACCGAACATACCGGTATAACAACCATCGTCACAATCTTTTACGGAGATTGCTGGAGTTTGAGAACCTGTATTATCAATATTTATCTTAGTAGTATTACCCAATATCATATTATAAGTAAATGAAACATTTGTATTCTTGCCATTTAAATCTACAGGCATTTGTTGATCTCTACACTTTATATTTTTATTATCACAAATTAGATAACTTTTCATATATGGAGTAAATTTTTCAATAATTTGAGCCCTTGCCTCATCTGAATTTGAACTTAAATTCCAAGCACTAATTGGACCATTATCCTCTGATGATAACTTATAAGCTTGATTTAATATTGAATAAACTTCTGTTAAAGAATGAACAATAACTTTTTCTTGATAAGCATGTATTAGTGTCGGCAATGTAAGAGCAGCTACAATACCAACAATCCCTAAAGTTATAAGAACTTCGGCCAACGTAAACCCAAAAAACTTTTTCATAAACTATTCTCCATCTACTATATAGAATTCTACAATAATTATATTTTATAAATAGATTATTGTCAATTTAAAACGTATAAAAATATAAA
>CABUAQ010000026.1 GCA_902489575.1 uncultured bacterium | reverse complement strand
TTCAGTATCTTCGATCCTTGCAGGTTTTGGTATAGGCGGTATAGCAGTAGGTATGGCTGCAAAAGAAGCTATTGCAAATATTTTCGGAAGTTTTGAAATTTTATCAGACCACGTATATAAGGTTGGAGATTACGTAAAACTGGATAATTTGGAAGGTACTGTAGAAGAAATAAATATGCGATCTACTAAAATTCGTGATTTGGATAATTTTTTAATCAACGTGCCAAATAATATTGCAGCCAACACAATAATAACAAACGTATCTCGAGCAAAGAAAAGATTTATTAACATAACGTTTGGAGTAACTTACTCAACCGGCAGCGAAAAAATAAAAACAGCACAAGAAATACTACGACAAATTGCAATAGAACATAAAGATATACATAATGAGTTCACTGTAGTAGTACACGATTTGGGTGACAGCTCAATTAACATACGATTCAGAGGTTATGTAAAATCAGGCTCTTATGACAAATTTTTAGTTGTTCGAGGGCAGTTTATTGAACAAGTTGTTGAAAAATTCAAAGATGCAAATATAGATTTTGCATTCCCATCAAGATCACTATACATAGAAAGCGACAACACAAAAATTGAAAATTAAAATTATAACCTATGGAAAGATTAAAGAAAAATTTTTAAAAGAAGGGATTGATGAATTTCTAAAAAGATTGACCCCCTACACTTCTGTTTGTGTAATTGAACTCACTCCTCTTGAGATAAAAGATAAAAATCTGGTAGACAAAATTTTGGAAGAAGAGGGGGCGAAAATTTTAGCAAACATAAAACCACAAGATTTTGTTATCACCTTGGAAATAAAAGGGAAACAATTTTCCAGTGAAGAATTTGCTCAAAGAATAGAACAACTAACCATTGATGGTGTGGGGGAAATTGTTTTTGTAATCGGCTCATCTTGCGGTATCGGAAAGAACGTTTCACAGCGTGCGAATTTAAAAATGAGCATGTCAAAAATGACTTTTCTGCACCAATTTGCAAGATTAATACTTATAGAACAAATCTATAGAGCCTTTAAAATTATAAAAGGTGAAACTTATCATAAATAATCTCATCTGGCAGGTTTATTGCGAAACCTCACTTGAAATGATATAATTCAAGTGCTAAAAGAAAATCAAAGGAGCTTTATTATGATGAAATTTGAATTTAATCTTTCTATGGCTGAACTTGAAAAAAGAACACACAAAGATTATCTGATAACAAAAAAATTTTTAAAAGCAGATGCACCTGAATATTTAGCACTTCAAGATGGTGATAAAAAAGCTCTAAAACACCTTTGCAAAGCCGCTGATATACTTGAAAAAATAAATATGCAAATAGATAATAAACACAATTTAGAAGTGAAAGAATTTCTTGAAAATGAAGCCAAAAAAGGAAATAAACTGGCAAAACTGACAAAAATTCTGTTTGATGCACAAAAAGGCGTAAACGCTATTGATACAATGTCCACCCCAATAAGACTTATTAAAGGGATTGATGAAAAACCGGGCAAAGGCGTTTATCCGGAAGACCTTTCAAAAGAAGAATTTCACGCAATACTTATCCGCATGATAAAAGAAGGCAAAACTGATAAAGTAAAAAAGGTTTTAACACAGCGATCAATTGTAATAAGAGATAACGAAGATTTAAACGGAATTGACTATATAGATTTTTTCAAAGAAGATTTTTCAAAAATGGCAGATGAGCTTGATGAAGCATCAAAAGTATCAACAAACGCTGATTTTAACGAGTTTTTAAAACTTCAGTCTAAAGCATTAAGAACAGCCGACCCTATGCTTGATGCTTACGCTGATAAAAAATGGGCAACGCTTCAAGACACTCCGCTTGAATTTACAATAACCCGTGAAAATTACGAAGACGAAATGACTGGAACAATAATTGAAAATGAAGAATTATCAAATATGCTAAAGGAAAACGGTATTTCTCCTATTCCAAAAGATTTTTTAGGCGGCAGAGTCGGGATTATAAATAAAAAAGGTACACAGGATTTAATGGCTATTAAAAAATTCCTGCCAACACTTGCAGATAATATGCCGTACAACAATGAATACGAACAAACAATATCTGCTCAAGCTGATTCTGAACAAACAATGGTAGATGTCGATATGGTCATGGCATCAGGTGATGTTGGAGAATACCGCGGAGGAATAACATTAGCAGAAAACCTTCCAAATTCTGATAAGCTTTCACTTACTATTGGCGGCGGACGCCGTAATGTTTACCACAGACAAATAAGATTTATAAGTGATATAAAAAAATTACAAGAACGTCTTGATTCAATATTAGATAAAGAACAACACAAATATTACCTTGATGAAGCTGATCACTGGTTCACAATAGGTCATGAAAATGCTCACTCGCTTGGGCCAAAAGGAAGCAGCGAAAGTCTTGGTAAATACAGAAATATTATAGAAGAAAATAAAGCCGATATGGGAGCTTTAGCTTTTGTTGACCTGCTTACAGAACTTGGAATGTACACAGAAGAACAAAGGCTTCAAATTATCGTTACTACTATGGCTGACAACTTCTTAAAATCAAAACCAACACTATCACAAGCCCATAGAGTAAGAACAGTAATGCAAAATAAATATTTTGCACAACGCGGCGGATATGAATTAACAAAAGACGGTAAAATTCACGTAAACATTGATAAAGTAGTTCCAATAGCAAAAGAAATGCTGGCTGAAATTATAAGAATTCAAATTGACGGAGATTTTAATAAAGCAGAAAAATACGTACTTGATAATTTTGTTTGGACCGATAATATGGAAACTATCGCTCAAAAACTTCAAAAAGTTAATAAAGCCCTGAATGGAACTCTTGAAACAGAATTAGCTGATAAACTGTTGGCAGAATAATCCAAAATATCTAGGGGCGATTTTACATTTTGTAAAATCGCCCCTATTTTTAGGCAAATTTTCTTATAAAAAAGACTTTATATTATTACACGGGGAAAATATTTAGGGAAATATATGCCAATAGATACAACAACAAAAATTTCAATACAATCATTTCAACAATGTGATGGTTCAAACTTCTCTACGGCAGGAGTTGATAATAGTTACAAAATCGGAAAAGGGAATATTGGAACATACACAGGCATTGGGTTAACTTTTGACGGGAAAAACTCAAGTGCAGTTGTTGACCTCAAAGGTTCAATCCCGTACGGGAACAGCCCTATATCCGGAGGTTTCAGAATCAGACATAATCTGAATGAAGAGTCTCAAAGCGTACAGCTTAGGTTACAGCCTGCCACAGTAACTATTCCTATAACTAAAAAAACAAATATTTATACAACGCCATATGTTGCAGCAAAACATAAATATGGTGAAAAAGGATTTGATACTACAGTTGGTAATTTTACAGGAGTTTCAACTAAAATAGGCAAAGCAAGCGTGTTTGTCGAAGGTCAAATTTATGATATTTCAAAAATTAATGCTGCTAATTCAAGTATTAATATAGGTATCTCAATTACTATTTAAGTTAAGTAAAAATATAAACCTTCTCACATCACGGAGATAAGCCCGGAACCAGCGTTTTTGCCGTACGGAATATGATTTACACTACCAAGATTAGACTCTGACAAAATAAAACAAGCACCAATAATGAATACCATTATCATATAGGAAGAACATTATTCAAACAGCACTACTTAAATTCAGCCTGATATGCCCATGCTGAATGATTATGAATACTTTCAAAAGCTTCACAATCCACTTCAAAAGATTTTATAATAGGATGATTTCGCAGCTTAACGACAACTTCTCTTAATACATCTTCAACAAATCTTGGATTTTCCCAGGCTTTTTCCGTCACAAATTTTTCATCCTGTCTTTTTAACAGCGGATAAACAGGACAAGAGGCGCAGGATTCAATAAGTTCGATTAAATCCTCCAGCCACACATGTTCCGTTTCATCATAAGAAACTTTAACCGAAATTATCGCACGCTGATTGTGCGCCCCGTAATCCGAAATTTCTTTTGAACACGGGCAAAGAGTTGTAACAGGAACTTTTACACCTAATATAAACTTATAAACATCTCCATCCATAATTCCCTCAAAGGAACAATCATAACACATGGGTGCTGAAAGTTTTGTTACAGGTGATTTTTTATCAACAAAATATTTAAAATCAAATTCCAGCTCACTGCTTCTTGCATGAAGTTTTTTAATAATTTTTTCAAGACACCCTTTTATATCAACTCCTAAAAGATTTTTTGTCCGCCATTCGTTAAGCACCTCAACAAATCTGCTCATATGCGTACCCTTATAAGCCCTGGGCAATGAAACACAAACCCGGGCCTTTGCATATACAACTTTGTCTGACGCATTTTTTCTCTGAATAATAAGCGGAAGTTCTACATGCTTTATCCCTACTTTTTGAATATCAACATTTCTATTATCAATCGAATTTTGAACATCTTTCATAATAATTATTTACCAATCTTATTTTTTGCCTGCTGCCATAAAGCATCAAATTCTACAAATGAATAATCACTTAAAGGTTTTATAGCCAGTTCTTCCATTTTTCTAAAACGCTTTTCGAATTTCTTATTAGCTTTTAGCAATGCTTGTTCAGCATCTATTTTATTCCAGCGGGCAAGATTAACCGTTGCAAAAAGAATATCACCAAATTCTTCTTCCATATGGTTAATGTCACCTTCTGCCTTTGCCTGTTTAAATTCATTAAATTCAGACATTATACATTCATATAAAGAGTCCTCGCTGGGCCACTCAAAACCGGTTTTAACAGCTCTTTTTGAAATTTTTTGAGCAGATATCAATGCTGCTTGACTCCTTGATATACCATCCATAGCAGATTTTCTATGTGATTTTTCTTCGGCTTTTAACTTTTCCCAGGCATCAACAACACCTTCTGCCGTTTTTATATCCGCACCTGCAAAAACATGCGGATGTCTGTGAATAAGCTTATCTTTCAACTCTTTTGCAACATCCTCAATGGAAAAATCTCCATCTTCTTCTGCAATTTGAGAATGCAATAATACCTGAAGTAAAACATCACCCAATTCTTCCTGCAAATGCTTCATATCATTATCATCAATCGCATCGACAGCTTCATAAGCTTCTTCAAGCATATTCGGGCGCAATGAAGTATGAGTTTGTTCTCTATCCCACGGACACCCGTCAGGAGCTCTTAAACGCCTTATAACCTCTATTAATTCTTCTAAATTTTTATATTCCATATTCATATTTTAACACAAATCATTCAAAAGGTGGATTTAAAAAATACACACTATGATAGACTTAATACGTGGATAATCTAGAAAGAGGTTTAATATATGTCAGCAATTGAAAAAATTAATCAGTTAAGCCATCGTATTTTCAATACGAGCGTAACAGAACAGAATGTTGCAAGAACAAGTAATCCTTTTGCAGCATCTAACTTTCAAAAAAATATCTTAACAGAAGATGTATTTGAATCAAGCAAATCTAAAGAAAGCAGCAAAATAAACTTTACAGGAAACCTTACCGCAAGTTCAAAAAGAATTTATTCAACATTTGTAGGTTCAATCAGCGACTTTGGTAACAGATTCTACGAAGGTATTGAATCAATAAAAGCTTTCGGTATGAGAATGAAAGACGGTCTGGTAAGTGCCTGGAATAAAATCCATGAATTAGGAAATAAAGAAGTATCTTTAGATGGAGCTAAAGATGTACTAAAAAGAGATATCTCAACATTCTTTGTAAACAGCCGCGAAAAAGAAATCGCTAAGCTTGCAAAAATGGATCCTCACATGGAAGTTAAACCAATGTTAGCAGAAAGTATAAAAGCTCTTGAAGCTGATATGGTACAAGCGGCGTAAGGAGAACAATAAATGGAAAACTCAATGAAAAATAATAAGAACTTTAACAAAGTAAGTAATATTATCGAGTCATTAACAATTAATCCAAATCCGGATTCAGTTGCCGTACTGGAAGAAATTGGTACAAATTCTTCAATTGATGAAGTAAGAGAACTGACATCGCGTGCTTTAGTTAAAAGAAATGAACATGATTCATTATCAGTAGTAATTGCAAATAGAGGAAAGGGTATCAATGATATGTCTACAATCGTTGCAATGAGTACAATAAATGAACTGCTTTCACTGGAAAATAAAGAAGAAGCAATGAAAGTTCTTGAAAACACAATTTCTTCAGACAGTTTTGATGAAGAAGTAAAAGAAAATGCACGCTCTGTAAAAGCTTTAATGGCTCTGAGCTAATAGCTGAATTATTTAAATTAAACATTTTTCATATATACAAGGTTCCGAAAGGTTTCGGAACCTTTATCGATTGATAAACATTTAAACATTTAATTTAGCAATCTTAACCCCAAATAACTCTTCTATATTTATGTTAGTCAGGATATCAGAAATAACTTCAGCCTGACATACATCAGCTTTACAATAATCAGGCAACACCCCGAGAATTTTTGCATCGGAATACTGTTGAATAATTTGGGGAAAATATTTTTTCTCAAGATCTTCAGAATTCTCATCAAACTGAGTTATTATAATTCCCGCAAAATTAACCCTATGAAATTTTATATACTCCAATCCTGATATAACACTATCAATGGAAGATTTAAACGGATTAACAATAAGAACCAGCGGAGCTCTGAGAGTTTTTACTATATCAATTTCTGTAACATACTCCATTATCGGGGAGGATATACTATTTCCGCCTTCTACAATATTACACTCAGAATTCTCTAATACATTTTGATACTCATTTCGAATAATATTTAAATCAATTTTAACCCCATCTTCATAAGCCCCGACAAAGGGAGAACAGGAACCGGATAAAAAGTAGGTTGATAATGTTTTTATATTAGGGTCAAACGATTTAACTACAGCCAAATCCCCGGAGGATCTGGTTCCTAATTCTGTTCCGGCACGTAACTGTATAGGTTTGTATACGCTTGTTGAATATGAAAGACTCTGCATAGTAGCAGCTAAACCTGCAGTGACAACTGTCTTCCCTGAGTTAGGTGTTAATCCTGAAATAAAAACATTAAGCATACCATCATATTATCACGAGCCGTTATTTATTGCAAAGTAGACTTCTTTTAACCGTTTTTTAGTAATATGGGTGTATAATTGCGTTGTTGAAACATCGCTATGCCCTAAAAGCTCTTGCACAACTCTTAAATCCGCACCATTTTCCAATAAATGAGTAGCAAAACTGTGACGAAGCGTATGGGGGGAAACATGTTTGTGAATTTTCTTGCCCTGCTCCCTTATAAAATTATAAACATCTTGGCGTGAAATCTGTTTGCCATTGTCTTTAAGAAACAATATTTTATTATCAGACAAGTTATTTTTCAGGACAATAACATCACGAACCTTCAGATACATATTTATTGCATCAGCTGCCTTCTTGCCAAATGGCACAATTCTTTCCTTTGAACCCTTACCAAAACATTGAATATACTTTGAATTAATATCAATATTATTAAGGCGCAAATTCACCAGTTCAGAAACTCTAAGCCCGCAGCCATAAAGAAGTTCTACAATTAATACTTCTACGGGAGATAAATCCGAGTTTAATATTGTTTCAAGTTCATCGACAGTCATAACTTTAGGAAGTTTTTTAGGTAATTTTGGTTGTTCAAGAGTTTGTGCAGGATTTTTAACACCATACTCATTTGCGCAAAACCATTTGAAAAAACCTCTTAAAGATGCAACTTTTCTGGTAACACTTGAAGGTGAATAATTTTCTTCTCTCAACTTCAATATATAGGAATTCAAATCTGATCTTTCAATATCCGTAATTTGAAAAACATTTCTTGATGAACAAAAGTCAATAAAATCAGTCAGATCACACCTATATGCATCAGTTGTATTCTTTGAAAGACCTTTTTCTATCTCCAAATATTCCAGATATTCAGCTAAGTATTGCATATCATTCATAAACTTCATTATACACTTAAAGTAAAAAATTGAATAGTTAAATAAAAATAAAAGCGATACTCTGATTGATTTAATCAGAGTATCGCTGCATAATTTATCCCAAAACGGATATTTTATAACTGTTTCAAAACACCTTTTGAGACTGTACGGGTTGTATTTTGCGGTTTAGCCCCCAGGGCTGTGCGCTGTTCCGGAGTCAGTTGTTTTACTATTTTGCGGGATTTGGTGTTTTCTACTTTTTCATTGCTATTTATCGCTTTGCCGTCATTACCAAGCGCCCATCTAAAACCTGCTGTGAGTGCTACACCGTTCCGGCCTCCGTTACGAACCATTGCCTGTAAGAATCCGGTATACTTATCCTTCCAGCGGCGCTGCACGCCCAAACCATATTCTACATAAGGTTTGATACTCATTTCCGGCAATTTCACATCATTGGCAGTTACGCTTGTCTGATCCAACAAATTCCATACCATCCCAACACTTGCGTACGGCTGCCAGCCGTTTTTCAAGTTTGCAATAAAACGCACATTTGGATTTATCTGAATTGCATGAAGCGGATCTGATTTAATCTTAACACCTGCACTGTTTCTGTAATCAAATGTATTCACGAAACTATATGCCAGCTGCATTGTTGGCTGAATTATATATTTACCATCTTTAAACTCAAAATTATAGCCTGTTTTATTTGCGACACCTGCCATCAACATACTAAAGTTTTCATGCCCGTACATATTATGACTTTCACCTGCACTTGCACCTGCACTTGCGGTTAAAGCAGAGAAGAAGTTACCTTTATAAAATGTTTGAGTAACACCGAGCAAGCCGCCGTTTTGATATGTACTTACACCTGAATAATTCTGGCTTGAACCGTTATAACCTGCGTACGCGGTAAATACTGTTCCCCAGCCATTACGAAGTTCTTTAAAATTACTATCTCCGCCGATCAAGGTACCATAGGTAATTGTATCTACTTTTGGACCGTTCTTCAAAGGAATACTTTCAAAACTTGTATAAGGACGTACCCAGATTGCTCTGTCGTGGAAATCATTCAAACTTGGGGAAAGATTATCTCCTCCGGTTATTGCATATCTGTTATTATTTCGTATTGCAAAACGTTCTGATGACGGCAGAGGCATAAAGGAATCTGCGTGCTGAAACGCGTAACTAAATGCTGCGTTTTGTGCAGCGTACGCACCGACCTGTGCTGCCACAGGACTTGACAATACACTCGGGTTAAAAGCATCACTGGCATTACCTCCCGGCGTCGGTTTTACTACTGTTCCGCCGTTATCATCAGGCACAAAGATTTTATCACCTTTTGTAAACAAGAAATATCCGCCGTCATTTCTGTTATCATACATTACATTGTATTGATAAATCGGAGTATATGCTTTTGTTTGATAGTCTGTAGGTGTCTGACTTACTCCGTTTACTACATTGTCCTTTAAACCGATTTGGGCAAAGTATATTTCTGTCATATCTTGATTTTCAGGAGCATCACTCAACATATTTAAGCCTGTTACGTGAAGATTGCCATAGTGACGAGAAGGATCTGGCATCGTTTCTCTGCCCGGCTGAGGATTATCCCCGTAGCTATTTGCCTCAAATCTGTCCATTTCACCTTTTGCAAGGTCAACATCTGCGACAAAGTTTGTATCTCCCATAAGAAATAATTGATTAGGAGATGATACACCTACCTGATTATTTACCATTGAGAATGTACCGGAATTCAAACCTAAATTAGTATTATCAAGTACTGAATCTCGTCCTAAAGTAAGTGTAACTTTATCTAAATATACCCCTGGATTACCTGTATCCATTTGTTGCAAGCGATCAGAAAGTAAAGATGCAGGCTGTAGCATTTCTTCTGCGATTATATTATTGTTAAGATAGATTTTACCGGTTTTATCACCCGTAAACGCAACATCGTAATTTACACCGTTGATAACATCATCTATCACAAATTTACCGTTCTTTTTCGCAGAAAAGACTAGCGCACCATTATTCACATATATAGCCTCAGGACGTTTGCCGTTTCTATCCTCGACATAGTTGCCGGAAATTACGGATGTATAACCATCAGTTGCTTCAAGTATCAAAGAATTATTTGTAAAAATAGCACCGCCTCTGGCTTCTCCGTCTTCACCTTTGGCAACAGCAGAGTTACCTATAAATGAACTATTCTTAAAACTTGATGTTGGTTCATACATAATATCTTCATATTTTTCAAAATCTTCAGCCAGAACAACATCACCTGAAGTTAACTTTTCTTCAAGTAACTCCAAAGCATATTGCCAGCTTTCTTCATCTGGAGCTTGTTGGGAACCCTGATTATTAATAAAGCCAATCTTATAACCATCTTCAATCATTTCATCTATAAAATTTTTCTTATTTTGCACAGAGGATAATGAAAGCGGGCCTTTTGATTTTTGATATATAGTTATACTTTGACTTCCGTCAGGAGAAACCAGAGTCACCTTATCTACATCTATATAACCGTTAACCCCGTCAGGTTCCTCCATACCTATCCAACCATTATTTGCAACAGCACCGCCAGCAGCGAAGTCATTTGCAACTGCAGAATTTTGGATAAAATTCCCGCTGACTGAACCTATGATATCGTCATTAAACAAAGCTCCTCCGACTGCATCATATTCACCTTGAGCTCTGTTCCCGATAAAATCACCTGTGATAGAATTTATTCGATACTCTTGAGCCATACGTACATCAATTGAAAATCTATTTTGCGCATTTGTTATTGCTCCGCCATAAGCAACATCACCTGCTACAGAATTATTTATAAAATTACCTTTAATATCACCAATATTACCTTGAGAATTTAAAATAGCCCCTCCCATAGCACCATAATTTGCTTGAGAAGAATTACCTATAAAGTCTCCGGTAATAATACCGATATCGCCACTGTTAAAAATTGCTCCGCCATAAGCAAAATTACCTGCATCAGTATAATTCCCGATAAAATCTCCGGTAATACTATCTATTGATGCATGGTAGTCGTAATTATACACGGCACCGCCATAAGCTTCTTTTCTGTTTTGAACAGAGTTTGCAATAAAATCGCCTTTAATATCACCTATCCTATACTCACTAGCAATTGCACCACCGCCTGAATAGCCAGACTCAGAACCTTCAACTTTATTTCCAATAAAATTTCCTGTTATACTACCTATACTATAAGGCTCCTCCTCATAGCTTCTAGGAATATTCGCATAAACATAAATAGCTCCGCCTTCAAATAATGCACTATTTCCGATAAAGTTACCGGTAATGTTATTTATTCCGCCTTTATTGTATATAGCACCACCATCATCACCTGCACTATTTCCAATAAAATCTCCGGTAATATTGTTTATTAAGCCTTCATTAAGTATTGCTCCGCCACGCGTATCTGTATTAGTTAAAAAATCACCATTAATAGATGATTTTTCATCATCATACCCAACAGAAATGTGAGATTGTAAATTGGCAGTATCGTATTTTGCGGTAATATCAGCTTGAGCTTTTGGAACTTCGCCAAAAACTCGCTCTCCGGAAACATTGTTTGACCAGCCATAGTATCTTACACCATCACCTGATCCATATACGGTTTTTGCCAAGTCTACACGGTAATATACAGGGGTTATTTTCCCTGTTGTTTTGTCATATTCAAATTTTGTTATTGTATTTTCGCCCTTGGCATCCACTTTTGTTAATGTATAAGCTTTTTCGGCATCGGATTTTGGCACAGGGGCAAGTTGAGGCTGAGTAGTTTCGGATTGCAACGCAGGCTGTGCTTGAGCTCCTATAGCCAAACACCCTACAAGTGCCGCTGCAGTCAGGGCCTTAAGGGTTACCCCCCCCCGAAAACTCGCTCTACAGTTGACTTTTCGCATATCTGTTTCCTTTTCATACTTCATCATCCTCATGTTAGTTCACTATTATCGATATTTTTTATATCGACTTTCACTTCGGCTTTCTTTAGCTTTTCGGGTAAAATTTTACTTTTTGCAACATTGTATATCTAAAAGGATATACAATACTATTATAATATTATTTTTATAAAAATACAAGTGTTTAAATTCGGAATATTTAACAACAAGCTCGAATATCGCCACATGTTAAGCATTTCCGATCCATTAATTTATGTTAATTTGCATTAATCCTTTAGAATTATGTATTTTTTAACTCTCCGCCTGATAGTCTGCAAATATTAAAAAATTACTGGCAGCTCTGAGCGGCTAATTTAAATAAAAAGTCCTCTCTTGCACTACACTTTAAACCTGTTGGAATAAAGTTTTCTTTGAACCTCTCAACCGCATACCTGTCAGTCATACCGGAAATGTAATCTGTCACAACCCGTTCAATCTTTTCAGGTGGACAAACCTGAGCGAGTATGTCCGTATAATAGAAAAATAACTCACGAATTACTCGTTTTGCTTTATTTTCTTCTAACTTGGCAAGGGATTCATCATCATAAACATTCTCAAACATCCACGTTCTCAACTTTGTTGTATATGCCCAACCTTCTTCACTCATTGCAATATCAGGTTTTCCAACAGAATTATTTACAATTTCTGTTATCATCTTATTTAAACGCTTGCTTTGATTAGATGAAAAATACTCTATGCAATCTTTTGGTAAATCGCTTTCAGAAATTACACCCGCACGGATTGAATCTTCTATGTCGTGGTTTATATATGCAATTTTATCGGCAAGCTGAACAACCTTACCTTCCGGTGTAGTAGGCTTATACCCCCAGGAATGAGTTCTGATGCCTTCTATAGTTTCCTTACACAGGTTAAGATTTTCCAAAACTTCTACAACCCTCACACTCTGAATATTGTGATAAAACCCGCCTTCAACAAGTTCGTTCAACACACCCTCACCACAGTGACCGAAAGGTGTATGACCTAAATCATGACCAAGAGAAATCGCTTCCACTAAATCTTCATTTAAATCAAGTGATCGCGCAATAGTTCTTCCAATTTGTGAGACTTCAAGGGTATGAGTTAACCGCGTTCTAAAATGATCATCAAACGGTGACAAAAATACTTGCGTTTTATGCTTTAGTCGTCTAAATGCCTTTGAATGAAGAATTCTGTCTCTATCACGCTGGAAATCAGTTCTCATATCGGATTTCTCTTCTTCAACCGCACGCCCTAAAGACTGCGCTGACTTTGTTGCAAATTCACTTAAATATTCAAATTCTCTTTTCTCAAGCTTTTCCCTTATGGTTAATGTAGTCATACCTCTCCCCCTGTTGTGATTCTAACAGAAAGTTTAAATTTGGCTATACAGTCTTTGGAGGATTTTTAAGTTCTGTTTTTTGACTAATAGACTTATCATTTACACCGGCAGCACCGGATTGCACATTATTAGTATCAGCCTGTTTACTACTGTTTTGGCGTGATTTCTTGAGCAAATGCTCTGCCCATACACCTATTTTATTTAAAACAATTGTTGATAAGGTACCAATAATTAAGGACTTGGTACCGGCATATAATTTAGCATTACAATACATTGTAACCCCAATACCTGCAAGTGCAGGAATTCCGTATTTTAAGGAAATAGACGTTCTTTGCTCATTATCTTCTGATTTTCCCAAATAATAACCCAAAACACCTAATGGGCCAATAATTGTCAATATATCCGTAGGCGCACCGCCAAGAGCTAAATCTCTTAGCTTGCTCACAAATTCTTCTGTTTCTATTCGAATAGATTTATCTAAAGATTTTACCCCTCTGCTGTAGGATTTTTCAACAATCTTATATTCTGATTCCGGTAAAATCTTTTTATAAATATCTAAAATATCTTCAACTTTTCCCTGCTTGAAGTTTATAAAATTATCCTTCAATATACTTATTCTTGTAAGTAAATTATCCGCAATATTTTTATCTAAAGTTTTATTTTTCACTGCAGTTGAAATTTCATTAGCAAATAAATCTACATCTGTAACAATCTTGTTCTTTAACTGCATATTTGCAGGATTTTTTACATATGCAGCAATATTACTGCGCAATGTTCTTAAAGCACTGATTCTTGAAGCATCCTTAAAACTGATTACTTCAGTCATCTTCATAATTTGGTTTTCAGAATCTTTTCCCAAATCCCGCAATGAATATGAAATTTTGCGTCTATGTCCTTTCACCAAATTCTGAACTGCTGTCTTTTCTCCTATCATAGCACTCTCGGCCATAAACTCGGTAAACAAATCCTTTGAGAAGAAAATGCGAAGATTCGAAAATTCAGACTTCAACTCTTCAGCAGCTTTTTTAACCCTGTAATATCTTGACCTTAACGGGAATGCGCTGAAATATCGATGGTATGTTTCGGTTATTTCACGGTTTAATCTATTGGCCTCTAATATCCACTGTGCCTTTGTTCTGGTAACCCCATTTATTTCAACTAAGTCAAAAGTGCTGCCTCTCATGACATTTCTTGAGATAACCGATGTTAATTTTTCAGTTGCATCTATTGCTGTAGAAGTTTTCTTATAAGTATTGACAACAGACTGACGTCCGAGTTTTTCGAACATCCTTGTAATTGCATCGTGAATTTTTCCGGTATATTTGCCGGTTATTGAGTTAAACATAAATTTTTTGAATAGTAAATCTCTGAATGTAGTAAAGTTATTTACAGATTCCGCTTTTTTTAGAATATTATCAATACCTTTAACAATAGCAATGTTAGATCTGCCAATCAAGGAGATTTCCCCCCTACTTTCAAGTTTATTTGATTGAACCCGTTTATCAAAGAAGTTCCTTAATTTTTGGAATTGCTTCGGAAGCCCCTTTGGACCGCCTCTTAGTAAGAAAAATATACCCGCAGCCGTCAAAATAGTTGCACTGGCTATAGATATACCCAATGCTCTGGTATTACCTGATTTCACTGCGGCCTCAGGATTTATCAGGATTGCAGGCTTTAGCGGCTCTTTCTTTTCCTTTATATTTCTATCTTTAGATCCTGCAGACCGATTATCTACAGGCTGCATCCAATATTCACTCGGGTACTTCTTTGTTGTTACCTGCCCGAATGAGTTTATATTACTAAATTCAATTTTAGGAATTGAATTACTCATAAAATCACTAGCCTACAACTATATAAAATAGCAGGATAAAATAAAATTGCGTAATTTACATTACCATCTAAAGTTATGTTACGAAAACAACTCCTGATCAATAACTTTGGCTACCTCAAGCGCAGAATTCTTATTTGAAAGAAGCTCCTTAACCTCTCCAAGCTGTTTAATATTTTCTTCCCTTTTTGATTGATTATACAAAAGTTCTTCTATTTCATAAGTTATATTATTCACAGTTGCCTTATCTTGGATAAGTTCAGGCACAATCTCTTTATCTGCAATAATATTAGGTAATGACACCCGTTTTATACACCTTACGAGCAGGTAAATCCAATAAAATAACTTTGGACCACGATAAGCTATAATCATAGGAGTTTTATATAAACAAGCCTCTAACGCCACCGTTCCGGATGCAAGAATTAACGCATCTGAAACACTCAACAAAGCATGGTTATCACCTTTTATAACCTTGATATCAAAATCACCTAAATATTTGTTATAAATCTCATCAGACAAATTTGGAGCCTGAGACATACAAAACTGAATATCATGATGCCTGTGTCCTAAGCGAACAACCGCCTGCTTAAATATTTCCATCAACTGTTTTAACTCAAAAGTTCTTGACCCCGGAAAAACTGAAATAAGCTTCTTATTGACATCCAAACCATATTTTTCAAAAAAATCAAGCCTGCTAGCTCTTACAGGAAGCTGAGAAACTAAAGGATGCCCACAATAATGTGTATCTATGCCATATTGAGCATATAAATTCTTTTCAAACGGGAAAATACACAAAACCTTATCTACAAACCATTTTATAAAATGAATTCTATACTTACGGCTCGCCCAAACTTGTGGAGGAATATAATAAAAAACTTTTATACCGGCTGCCTTTAAAAATTTAGCCATAATTAAATTGAACAATCCATAATCAATCAAAAGTACCAAATCAGGCTTATAAACATTTTTCAAATAATCCAAAAGGGATTTTCCCAGCTTAAAATGATCAATTATTATCTTAGGTGAAAGCCCAACTGCAGACATTTTGTCTTGATTGGCAAAAAGTTTAATGTTTTCTTTTATAAGATTAATTCCGCCAACAGCTTCAATCTCCAGTCCATCACATTCCAAAGACTTTAATTCTTTAACAACCCTTGCTGCATGCATATCACCGGAGTATTCACCTGTAATAATAAATAACTTTTTCATCTATACCGCCATAACCACAATATTATGTTCATCTGCATATTTAATAACTTTTTCCTGATCAACAATAATTGTTTCATTAGCCTCAACAGCAATTAAATTTGCATGATAATGGCTCATCGTTCTAAGAGTCTTCATACCAATCGCCGGAATATCAAAACGCTTATCCTGCTTAGGTTTTGAAACCTTAACAACAACAGCATCACATTTTGCAAGTTTAGCTCCGCGCTTTATACACACATCAGTACCTTCAATTGCTTCCACCGCCATTATCATCTTGTCTTTGATAACAACTGATTGACCAACGTCAAGCTTGCCCATCTCTTTTGCTAACCAAAAACCATAATTGACATCATTCATTTGAGCTTCTGTTGGTTTATGTTTTCCAAGAACTCCTGCCGGAATCATCAGATTTTTGATAAAAATAGTTTGATCTAAAACTTCAACACCTATTTTTTTCAACTCTTCAACAACCATAAGCATAACTTGATCATCATTAAGTCTTGATGCTTCCTTTATCAGATCAATAGCCCGTTTATCAAATCTGTGAAGCTGTAAAAGTACTTTTTTATGAACTTTTCCTAAAAAAGTCATCTGCTTAATTTGTTCATCCTTAAGAATAGCTTCAATTTTATTAACCTCGCCAGGGTGGCAAGAGTAGACTTTAGAACAGTACTTCTTTAAATCCCTTACATTATCTTTAGCAAGAGAAATACATACTACTTCAAATCCGTTCTCTTTTGCATACTGAGCCATTCTAACAGGCAGAATTCCATCACCTGCAATAAGTCCTTGTTTATTTTCTAATGTTATAGACACGATTATTATCCTCTTTTACTTATTTCTTAATAAATATATTTTTTCAACTTCTTTATCTGGTAATATTTTAGCACCACCAAGAAAATTTGTACAAATTATTGTTTTAGCATAAGCTTCAGCCAGTTCAAGATTCAAATACGATTGTTTAACAGATGAGCCGCCTATGATTACGCCATGATTTTCTAACAAAACAGCATCACAATCCGCAAAATATTGACAAGTTTCTTCAACAAGTTCTTCTGATCCCGGTAGCGCGTACGAAGCCAGTGGAATTTTCCCAAAACAATAAATAATCTCAGGGGATATACCATTTTCCAAATGGTTTCCGGATGATGCAAAGGCAGTTAAATACGGGCTGTGTACATGGAAAACACTTTTAATATCCGGACGCATAGAATAAAATTTCATATGAAGGAGTTTTTCACTAGATGGTCTTTTTGATCCCTCAATAATATTGCCGGCTAAATCAATAACAACTAAATCTTGTTCCTCTAAATATCCATTAGCCGA
Organism: uncultured bacterium; assembly: GCA_902489575.1. GTDB lineage: Bacteria > Cyanobacteriota > Vampirovibrionia > Gastranaerophilales > Gastranaerophilaceae > Zag111. The sequence goes on along the minus strand of CABUAQ010000026.1, from coordinate 3,580 downwards.
ACCCGAAGCTGTAATTATAATTTTATCGTCAACTCTTGCAGAAATATTACCAGAAATTCCCGGGGTCAAATTCTTTTGTCCCGCAAGACGTCCAAATTTAATTATCTCTTTTTTTAAACTTTCTATCATACTAATCAATAGTTTCCTTATCGGGATCTTCTATATTAATAACTTGAGCATATTTAAGGGCTTTTGGCTTTGCCGAAGCTGCTTTTCTACCTGGGAGTCTTGAAGAAATTTTAACTTCATTTTCTTCTGCCGGCTGGTACTTTGCCGGAGCAAAAGCCAATTTTCTATTTTCTTTATTCTGCTGCCCTAATCTTTCAGGATTTTTAATTGTCATTCGTCCATAATTTATAGTTGTCCCTTTTGTATCAAAAGCAACGTCAAAACCAAAATAAGTAGTTTGTCTCACAAAGTCATACCCGAGACGAACTTTCAAATCATCAGGGCCTAATGCAACCACAAAACGATTTTCCTGAAACAATTTACCATTTGGAGCATCATCACTAAGATTTACATTACCGGACCAGCCGACAGAAATATACTTATTAAGTCTAATTATTTCCGAGATATAAAGCGATGAATGACCATATCTGTACATATCAAATCTTGGCATAGGAGTTTCATCAGAATAACCTGATTGGAAATATCCAATATCCTGCATCCAATTTTTATACTGTATATGTGCTCTTGGACCAATTCTTCCAATAAACTGAGTCTCACCTGTACCATAAACAGCAGCAGATCCTTGCATAGCAATCCCAAAATCAAAGTAAAACCTGTCTTCCGGACGGGAATAAGAATACAAACTTTGTTTTATCTCAGCCATATATCTTAATCTTGTAGTAGTTGTCCCATTAGAATTAATTTTTTCACCATAATAATTACGGTCATTGTCTTCCATAAGACCAAATCCAAGCCTGTGACGGAACTGCAAAGCTTTACCTTCTATTATAAAATCCCGTTTTTGATACTTTTTATCATAAAAAATTTCAGCCATATATTTAGGCATTCTTGCACCCATAAACCATTCATCCATAAATGAATTAGCTGAATACTGAATAAACAAATTATCATCAAGTCTTTGACGACCTCTTAAAAAAAACACGTCAGCAGCAGAACCATAACCAAGTTCTGTAGTATTAAAAGTGTTTTTGTACTTTAATGCACCGCCAAATCCAAAATTACCATGCTGGTAATTCAAAAACGGAATAACCTTCATAACAGAGCCGCCGGGACCGCCAAAAACAAAACCCGGGCCTATAAACATTCCTAATTTACGTCTTGTTCCAAATTCAGGATAGTTCGCCTCAAAGTAATCTCTTTCTTTATTGGTATACACAGTCAGACTCGGCCAATGGAACCAGAATTTTCCGCTGCGGCTTATATCTATATTTTTTGCTTTTATTACATCATGATTTTTTTTAGCTTCCACGTAAAGTTCTTCTATATCAAAGTTCAATTTATTACCTGAAGGATCTCCAAAAAATAAAGATTGATCAACGTCATCAAGTATCATATTAGAAAATCTAGGACCTACCATTCTTGAAGACATCCTGTATATTTCTGATTTATCAGAGTGAAAATTACCATTCGTAAAAATCAATAAGGAATCTTTCTGAACACCTTTTTCAGCACTCATATTCATAGTTTCTGTAATAGTTTCCAGATTATCCATCTGCATTGTTTCTTCATTCATATCAACTTCTATATAATCAGAAGTCGTAGGAAGACCGTCTTTCAGTACAATAACATGCCCATGTCCTTTTAGAATATTCGAATCCTGATTATAAGTCATTTTATCTGCGATAATTTTAATATTCTGCGGAGGTAAGAACAGCACCGGACGACCAGTTGCAACCATGTCACCGGTCTCTTCATCATAAGTAACATTTTCACTGTCTAATTGAAGTTGTTTTTCGGTTACTTGTTTATTAATTCCTCCTTCAAGAGAAACTGTTTGTTCAGAAGCCTCAATTTCTGATTGAATAGACTCTGCAATGGAACCTTCAGCAGGAACAAACGGACTATTCTCAACAGCCGTTTCATCATTTTGCTTCTTATCCCAAAATTTCATTTTCTGGAACACTTGCACAAAAGAATCCTTTGTAATATCCTTCTGCGGCTTCAAATTACCTTCAGCATCATAACCCATCATACTGTTTGTAATACGAATACGCATCTGTTTAAATAACGGCATTTTATCAGGATCGAGTTCTTTATATTCTTTTCCCTGATAATCAAATGAGTAACTATCATATCCGGTAACTTCACGAATTTCAGGCATGACATTATTCAACGGAGATTTGAAAAATGTTTCATCTTCAAGATCAGCAGGAGTAACTGACGGGACAATAACCTCATCTTGAACTGCATATGAAGCATTTGAGAATAATAATATTAAAGATGTAATTAACAAAAACTTTTTCAATCAAATTTTCCTTCTTGCTTAAATATAATTCAACGGGTTAGTAGGTTTACCATTTACACGAACCTCAAAGTGGCAATGAGGACCTGTACTATATCCGGTTGAACCTTCCCTGCCTACTGTTTGACCTTTTTTAACATTTTGTCCGTTACTAACATTTATGGACGACATGTGCCCGTAAAGAGTTGTTATAGGTTGGCCATTAATTACACCATGGTCGAGAATTACAACCTTACCATAACCACCGTACCACCCTGAATAGATCACCCTGCCATCATTAGAAGCCTTGATTGCACCGCCATTTGGCCCCCCGATATCTATACCTGAATGAAAAATACGACTTTTAAATATAGGGTGAGTTCTCCAACCGAATGGAGAAGTTATAGGACCGGATATAGGGTAGATGAACCCTGATGATGAAACTTTAACCTGGGTACCGCCTGTAGCGTTTTTCCTTGTAAGACTTGCAATCATATTTTGGATGCTTGCAGACTGTCTTGCCAAATCTCTTTCCGAACGTTCATAGTAACTTTTGTCCTTCTGAAGTCTATCAATCATATTTTTGTTTTCTGCAATTGAACCCTGAATAGATGTACGCTGATTGTTTATATCTCTTATTGAAGCTTCAACCATACGCTTTTGATTTTCCACCTGAGTTTTTAATGCAGCAATCTCATTTGCTTTAGCCTTAACAGCTTGCATTCTTCTATAATCATCCTGAATAACTATTTTTTCAAAATACAACATATCCATCAAATTATTAACGTTGGCACTTGATAATATCAACTCGAACATGCCGGATCTTTGATGTTTATAAACTTGACGAATACGCGACTTCATCTGGGTATCAATACTTTGGAATTCGACTACTGCAGCATTAAGTTGACGTTCCATAGACACAAGGTTGGAAATCAGCGAGTTATATCTTTGTGTAGTAACTCTAAGATTGACCTGAGCTTGTTCTAATTTTTGCTGATTACTGCTCAATTTATTTCTTTCGGAACGAAGCTTTAAATCTGCCTGATGCTTTTTCTGTTGGAAATAAAACCGCTTATTATTTGTTTGTTTCAACTTTTGATCCAAAGAAGATTTTGATTCGCCAAAAGACTGTCCCGCCCCTGCTATAAGCGTGCCAACCAGAATCCAGCA